>JAYVVO010000641.1:0-7226 GCA_043786955.1 Saprospiraceae bacterium | reverse complement strand
TTCATTCGCAATTTCAACTCCCGTTTGGCACTTTCATTCCAACGCATTCACCCGTGCCTTCCGATACGCAAACGGTAGTTAACAATTTTAATACGCTGCGAAAACATTCGAACATGAGCACTGCCAAGCGCCAAACTCTGAAGGCGATGGAACTTTTAATTATTGACGAAGTGAGTATGCTGCGCGCAGATATTTTGGATGCAATGGATTACGTTTTGCGCTCTGTCCGAACAGAGTATGATTTGCCGTTTGGTGGCGTACAAGTTTTATTCATCGGCGATTTAATGCAATTACCACCTGTTGTAAAAAATGACGAATGGGATGTATTGAAACCGTATTACGAGGGTATATTTTTTTTTCATGCCAAAGTTTTACAACAAGAAAAACCGCAGTACATTGAACTGCAAAAAATATTTAGACAAAAAGACGTTGGGTTTATCAATATTTTAGATAATCTGAGAAATAATAGGATTGAGAAAGCAGATTTGGAAATTTTAAATCGCTATCACAAACCTGATTTTAAACCGACAACTGAGGACAATTTTATCACCCTTACTACACATAACGCTAAAGCCGTTTTACTGAATCAAACAGCTTTAGATAATTTAAGCAGTAAATCACAAACTTTTAAAGCAGAAATCACGGGTGATTTTCCGCTATTTAGTCAGCCTACCGAAAGTGATTTGATGCTGAAACACGGCGCGCAAATTATTTTTATTAAGAATGATCCAATGGGCATGCAGCGTTTTTTCAATGGAAAATTAGCGATTGTGGAAAGTCTGGAAAACGATAAAATTCAAGTGCGTTTTAAAGATGAAAAAGAACTTTTAACCTTAGAAAAGTACGAATGGAAAAATCAGAAATACACCGTCAACGATACGACTAAAGAAATTGAAGAGCAAACCATCGGCACGTTTACTCAATATCCTATTAAGTTAGCGTGGGCGATCACGGTACATAAAAGTCAAGGATTAACTTTTGATCGCGCTGTCATTGACGTGAATAGTGCTTTTGCACCCGGACAAGTTTATGTCGCCCTTTCCCGATTACGCTCATTAGAAGGTTTGGTTTTAACGTCAAAATTTAATCTCAACGTTATTAGTAGCGACGCACAAGTGATACGTTTTGCTTCTACTAAAAAAGAAATGCCGGAGATGACGGGCATATTAGCCGTCGAAATTTTCGTTTTTTTAAAAGCATTTATCTTCAAAACCTTCGACCTTTTTAATGCAATTGAAATATTGCGACTCCATGTGGATACGTATAATAAAAGCGAGCAAAACTCGGAAAAACAAAAACATTTTTCGTGGGCGACAGAACAATATGAATTGCTGGAAACCGAAAAAAAACACGCTCAAACATTTACTAAACATCTGCAACAACTCCTCAACCATCAAAACCCTGACCTAATTGCAGCACTAAAAAGATTGCAGGCGGCTGAAGAATATTTTGTAGGGAAGTTTAAAACTGTGTTAATAAACATTCGCAAACAACGCGAAAAAATGGTGCGTTTTTCTAAAACGAAAGCTTACACAGAAGAGTTGAGCGAGTTAGAAACCGTTTTACTCAATCAACTTATAGCATTTATTAAAGCAACAGTTTTATTGAAAGGCGTGTTAGACGGTGAAGAAATAACTAAAGAGCACTTTGCGAACGCTAAAAAAGATGAAATTTATAAATCCTTGTTTCAAGCGGCGCAATCCGTAAGAGGAGAAGATAAATTTAACAATTTTTCTGAACCACCGATTAAGCCTAAAAAAATATTGGGTGAAACTTATTTAGTAACTTATAATGCCTTTCTGAGCGGCAAATCCCCTCAAGAAATTGCACAAGAAAGAAGCATGGCGCTCGGAACAATTTATACGCATTTAGGAAAATTCGTTGCTAAAGGAAAGATAAAAATTGAAACACTTTTAAGCAAACAAGCAATAGACGATATGATGTTTGCGTCTCAAGATTTTGACGGCGTGAGCATTACGAGTATCAAGGAAAAATTGAACGATAAATACAGTTGGGAAGAACTTCGATTATTTAAAAATTATTTGGATGCGCAACGGGCAGAAAGTGAAATTTAAAATCAATAAAAGAATTTCTCGCTGACTATATAAACTTTCGCAGAAAGTTTTATAAAAAATGGCTGAAATTTGTAAAGTCTGCAAGAAATTTTGTCTCTTTACATATCAAAAAATAGTTCAAATATTTAAATCAAAATTTTTATGTCAACACAAAACGTTAAAAACCATGCACAGTTTGTGCCCTTGTACCATTATTTTTTAGCGGCAGTTTCCGTAGTAATTTTAGTTTTAGCGAGCATTAATTTATATAGAGGTGTTACGCTTCTTTCTGTTATGTTTTTTTAATCGCTATTGCAATTTTTGTGAGCATGTTTTTATTTCGATCTTTTGCATTAAAAGCGCAAGATCGTGGCATCAGAGCAGAAGAAAATTTGCGCCACTTTGTGTTAACGGGTAAATTACTCGATAAAAATTTAACCATCCAACAAATTACAGCACTCCGCTTTGCAGATAATGATGAATTTGTAGATTTAGCACAAAAAGCAGTAGCGAACAACATGAGCAATAAAGATATTAAACAATCCATTCAAAATTGGCGTGCCGATCATCATAGAGTTTAAGATTTATTTTTCGTACCTTTGCCTCATGTTTATACCTATTCTGTTTGAAGACAACCACCTTTTAGTGGTGAACAAACCTGCGGGTTTATTGGTGCAAGGTGACGAAACAGGCGATATAACGCTTGCCGACCAAGCTAAAGCATATATTAAAGAGCGCTACAAAAAACCTGGCGATGTTTTTTTGGGCATTGTGCACCGACTTGATAGACCTGTGAGTGGTGCCGTAATATTAGCGCGCACATCTAAAGCTTTAGAGCGCATGAATGCACTTTTTGCAGATCGCAAAGTTGAAAAAAAATATTGGGCAGTCGTTAAAAAAAGACCTGATGCTGATTCAGGCATTTTGACAAATTACCTTTATAAAGACACCGAGCGAAACACAACGCATGTGATAGATAAACCAAGTCGAAGACATCCGGATGCGAAACTTTCGGAATTAAAATATACTATCGTCGGTAATTTATACGGCGATACGGTTTTAGAAGTTGAACCGGCAACAGGTCGTTCGCACCAAATTCGCGCGCAATTGGCGCATATTGGCTCACCTATTTTGGGCGATTTAAAATATGGATATCCAACACCGAACGCTGATGCATCTATTCATTTGCATTGTAGCAGCATGGCTTGGATTCATCCCGTCACAAAAGAATACATGAAAGTTGTCGCCCCATTGCCGAATGAACCGACGTGGAAAAAATTTGAACCTCTTCTGAAAGATATTATTAAAGAGAGTGTGAAGCAATAAAACGTGCTACAAATTTTAGTAAAATTTTAAAAATATCGAAAAACGACTTTAATCGTGTTATAAATTTTTGTATCATTGCTATAAATTAATTTTACGATTATGCTCGATCACATAGATATTACACGCGTTTTATTTTTCGACATTGAAACCGTACCAGCCGAAGAAAAATTTGAACTCCTTAATTTAGATTGGCAAGGATTGTGGGCGTATAAATGTAAAAGTCTTTTAAAAAAAGATGAAGCGAACATTTCAAGTGAAGAATTGGAAATTGCCTACGAACGCGCTGGAATTTACAGCGAGTTTGGTAAAATTATTTGTATTAGCGTGGGTTACTTGCACCCAGATAAAGAGACAAAAAGTTTTGAAGTGCGCATAAAAAGTTTTCATGGACATGATGAAAAAACACTTCTCAAAGAATTTTCGGCAATTATAAATCAGTTCTTCAATAAAAAAGAAAATCCATTTGTGTCACTTTGCGGACATAATATTCGCGAATTCGATGTTCCTTACGTATGTCGAAGAATGGTAATTAATCAGCTCGAACTACCCACTCTGTTTGATGTCGCAGGAAAAAAACCGTGGGAAGTTAAGTTCATTGTTGATACGTTAGAAATCTGGAAATTTGGCGACAATAAAGCATACACTTCCCTCAAATTGTTATGTGCGCTGTTTGGTATCAAATCGCCTAAAGGCGATATTTCAGGAGCAGATGTAGCTAAAGTGTATTGCGAAGAAAAAAGTACCGATCGCATCGCAAGGTATTGCGAGCGAGATGTTTTTGCCGTCATGGAGTTACTCCTAAAATTTAAACTTTACGATTCAAAATTAGAATTTCCCACTTAGAATCAGACACAGAATGCGTTGTTTTACTTTTCTCGGAACAGGTACTTCGCTCGGTGTGCCTATAATTGGATGTACTTGTAGCGTTTGCATATCAACGGATGCGCGCGATAAACGTTTACGTACTTCGGGAATAATTACGTTGGACGATAAAAATTTTGTGATTGACGCAGGACCCGATTTTCGACAACAACTTTTGCGAGAAAACATAACGGACGTTGAAGCGATTTTAATTACGCACGAACACAGCGACCATACAGCAGGTTTAGACGACGTGCGACCTTTGAATTTTATAAAAAAAAGTGCCCTGCCACTATATGCTACTCAAAAAGTTGAAACAGACATTCGCAAAAGATTTGCCTACGCCTTCGAAGAGAATCCCTATCCTGGTGCGCCGCAAATTTCTTTCGTGAATATTTCCAAAGAAAGTAATTTCGATTTAAAAGGCACAACCGTCACACCGATCGAAGTATCGCATGGTCGCGATATGAAAGTTTTGGGTTTTCGTTTTTACGATTTTACTTACATTACTGATTGCAAAACTATAGCTCCAGAAGAATTGGAAAAAGTACGTGGCACCCGTTTTTTGGTTTTAAATGCGTTGCATTATAATCCACACCATGCACATTTAAATATTCCCGAAGCAATTGAGCTGGCACAAATAATTGGCGCAGAGAAAACTTTTTTTACGCACATCAATCACAGGTTAGGGAAACACGAAGTTGTTCAAAAAACATTACCATCTAATATCTTTTTAGCTTACGATGGTTTACGTATTGAATTTTAGTAGAACCGCAATGCTTTGCGGCTCCAAAGCATTGCGGCTCCAAAGCATTGCGGCCCTACTCATCGCGCCCCAACATTTTTTTTTGCGCCAAATATAAACTATCACCGACCTTGAGCAATTGCGCCTCTTCGGTTAAATTAATTTCATCATCGTTGTCGTTAATTATTCGCGGCGACTTGGGTAAATTTTTTAAATCGGGTTTGCCAGCTTCTACCCACGCACTATACCACAAACAGCCGAGCGCAAAAATTGATTTTTGCATTCGCGCTTCCACCATGCCATTCAGTGCTGTGTGGTAATCGTTGCTGTAGGGCAAATTATAAATTTTTTGCGGCGACGATTTCCCTATACTTTGCAAAACATATTTTTTATCAGATGGATATTTTTGCGACAACGCTTTTTCTTCAAACAAAACGCGATTCACATCGGCGTAGCTGTCAGCGACAATTTTAAAAACAAACGCACTCGTGTTATCAATAAATTTGGCATTCCCGACAAAATAGGTGTATCGACTCTCTGAAAAAATATCGGGCAAACGTGTTTCCCAAAAAGAGTGAATACCTTCTTGTCCGGTTAATTGTCCGTTGTAATTGCGCGTGGTATGCAACGGCACGTGTGCATCAGCAACGTAATGGCCCAAGTCAGCACTAAATTTTAGAATTTTAGGTTCATCTAAAGTCAAAAAAGATTTCACCAATTTTCGATAAGTGCGTAAAATATTGTAGGGTAAGATGCCGTGCTTGTAGACTGTATCAATCGCAAAAACATTTTTGAGTGGCACTTTAGCGCGAAGTTTTTCTTTTAAAAAAATTTCTCGTAACGAATCGGGATGAATGAAAATCGTATCGTGTGTACGTTTGTGCTGCGTCAAAAAATTCATGAACGATTGCGCGAAAGAATCGGCAACGACAACCGAATCGCGACCAAAAATATATTTTATAGCAGGTGCAGTGAAGTAATAATCTTTTTTTCGCAGGTGCAGCGTTTTTTTATCGAACACTAAAAGGTGTTTGCCGAGCGAATCGGTACAATAAACTGAAGCATTTTCAAAAACAGCGTGCGTGTAATTATGATTGAGTTTACCATTAAATTCAAAATCTAAAAAATGGTTGTATCCTTCTGACGCCGAAGCATATCGGCGTTTATCGGCATCAACGGCGTGTTCGGTGAGATAAACAATATTTTTTTTATAGAGCGGCAACATTTGTTCGGGCAGCGTAAAAACTGCCATTTTATTTATGCGCTGATGTGCAGAAAAACCCCAACGTAATTTTTTTTCGTTTGTGTGCACCGCGTTATCACAAAAAATAAAACTTACACCGCAGAGAAAAATTATTTTTTTGAACATCATTAATCACTCAGATTTAATAAATTATTTTAGCTTTACTATATGAGGCATCAATATTCAGAACTTTGTGCGATATTTTTTATTTCTATTAAAGACTTTTGTTTAAAACTGTGTCAATGCTTAAAAACGAAAAACGATTCGACTATTTCTATAAGATGCTACTCTCGGAGCGGACGCGCAAAAGTAGTGAATCGGTGATTGTTTTTATTTCTATTTCGGGCTATGTGCTTCACCTTTTACTTATTGCACTCGTAGATTTAAAAATCTTAAAACTCACGAACGCTTCTTTGCTCGATAATCCAATTGCCGCAATTTACACGCCGTTCTCTTTTATTCTAATTTATGAAGTATATTTATTAGTGTACTATTTGCCAAAGTCAACTTCAATTTACATCGGCAAACAATACGAAATTATAACTTTAATCGTCATTCGGCGCGTTTTCAAACACCTCTCTAAATTAGAATTTACCACAGATTGGTTTAAAGTGAAAGAAGATTTGCAATTCATGTACGATTTAATGGCGACAGTTATTTTATTTTTCTTAATTTTTATTTTTTACAAACTCAATCAGAAAAAAGAAGTGAAAACAGAAAGGAACGAAAAAGAAGCTTTGGAAATTGTAGAGTTTAGGCGCACTAAAACTATTATTGCGATGATTTTAGTGCCAATTATTTTAGTCATAAGCACATTTAGTTTATCGCGTTGGGTATATGAAAGTTTTTTTTCTATCACAGAACTTGTTGACAATATAAAAGATGTGAATAAAGTTTTCTTCGATGATTTTTTTACGGTGCTTATTTTGGTTGACGTTTTGCTGTTGCTCATCTCGTTTCTTTATACCGATAAATTCAATAAAGTCATTCGTAATTC
>JAYVVO010000640.1:0-2527 GCA_043786955.1 Saprospiraceae bacterium | reverse complement strand
TAAGTTTTTAACTCTAAAGAAATAACTTTCACACCCGATTTAAAGTAAAGCTACGCAAAAATTGCTGCGCAAAATTGATCGCGCATTTTTAGGTGACTTTATTATGAAAATCGTCAACTAATATCGCACATCGCTCACAATGGCGATGCGGTCTAAATCTCTATTGATTGCCATGCGGCGAATGTTAGAAATGCCGAGCGACGTTAAATTTGCAATTTCGCGCCATTCAACTGGGGTATCACCAAATTTATACGCGAATAATTTACCCTGATTACCCATTAAAAAAGTGCCGTCGGGCATTAAAACGAAATCTTCACTATTTGGTAAACATGAAATTATAGTTGTCATATTGTTTGTGATAGGATCGAGCGCACGAATATACCAAGTTTCTTTTGTCGCTTTCTGAATAAATGCCAATCTGCCATCCGGTAATTTTCCAAATGAGCGACCGATACCTTGTGTGAGTTGTACAGCTGATTGATCGTCAGTGTTCACTAATTTTAAATAATTAGTTGTTCCATTGACAATAAACAGCGCTAACTTTTTTTCAGTCAACCAAAAATGATAACCTATGGATTGGTGCAACGGTAAAATTTCGTAACCCGCATCGGTTCTATCAATTGGATATGCCCATAAACGTTGCGTTGCTGAACGATTTGCATCAACGCGCACACATGAAAAATGTTTTCTATCAGGCATCAATGTTGGTGAATATTCCGATTCGGGTGTTGCGGTTATGCGCGTCAGTGTATTATTTAAAAAAGATAGCGAATAAATATCAGTTTGAAAAGTATCAATGCGTGTCATTACGCTCAAATACAACTCATTATTATTTATCCAAGCAGGTTGATTATTGTAGCCGTATTGATTAAAAGATGTTAGGTAACGTGGATTTTTTAGCGTTATTTGGTCGCCAAATTTTTCTAAATCGAAGCAATGAACTTGCGTACGTGGCAAAGATTGCGCCGTTAAAATTAATCCATAGCATAAAAAAATAGCTGATAAAATGGTGCTTCGCATAATCCGTTTGAATTACAGTGTTATTAAAAATTTGTTTTGGTTCATTTTTTCTATGAAATCAAAGCAAATATAATTCTTTAATTGTTAAAATCCCAGATTACAAACGAGATTTTTATCAAGTCGTACATTTTTGAAATTAAAAATTAAAACGGCGAAGATTTTAAAAACCTTCGCCGAATATAAATTTAGCCCTTATAGTTTAAATATCAAACTTAATGCCCTGCGCTAAAGGTAAACTTGTGGAGTAGTTTATAGTATTAGTTTGTCGGCGCATATACGCTTTCCACGCATCCGAACCAGATTCTCTACCGCCACCCGTTTCTTTTTCTCCCCCAAATGCGCCACCAATTTCTGCGCCACTTGTCCCGATGTTTACGTTCGAAATGCCACAATCCGATCCGTTGCAACTTAAATATAATTCCGCTTCGCGTAAATTATTTGTCATGATTGCTGAAGAAAGACCTTGCGGCACACCGTTTTGAAGCGCGATCGCTTGTTCTAAATCTGTGTATTGCATGACATATAAAATGGGTGCAAAAGTTTCATGCTGAACGATGGCGAAATGATTTTCAACTTCGGCGATGCACGGCTTGACATAGCAACCACTTACAAAATTTTCGCCTGTGATCACGCCTCCTTCTACCAACATTTTTCCGCCTTCAAGTTTTATTTGTTCTAACGCGTGATTATAGTTAGCCACAGCGAGCGTATCAATGAGTGGACCGACGTGGTTATTTTGATCGAGCGGATCGCCGATGCGTAATTGCGTGTAGGCTTTAACCAATCGCGCGACAACATCGTTGTAAATACTTTCATGAATAATTAATCGGCGCGTTGACGTGCAGCGTTGACCAGCCGTTCCGACCGCACCGAAAACAATAGCAGGAATTATCATTTTCAAATCTGCCGAAGGCGCAACAATGATAGCGTTATTGCCACCGAGTTCTAAAATCGTTTTGCCCAATCGCGCCGCAATGGTTTTAGCTAAAATTTTTCCCATCCGCGTTGAACCCGTTGCAGAAATGAGCGGAATGTTTGTATCAGCACTCATCAACTCGCCCACTTTGTAATCACCCGTAACGATGTTCGATACGCCTTCAGGCACATCATTGGCTTTCAGCACCGCGCGAAAAATATTCTGACACGCGACAGATGTTATCGGTGTTTTCTCACTTGCTTTCCAAATCGTGACATTCCCACACACCCACGCCAGCGTTGCATTCCATGCCCAGACAGCGACAGGAAAATTAAACGCGGAAATTATTCCAACCACACCAAGCGGATGCCACTGCTCGTACATTCGATGGTTCGGTCGCTCGCTGTGCATGGTTAATCCATACAATTGTCGACTTAAACCGACGGCAAAATCGCAAATATCAATCATCTCTTGCACTTCGCCGAAACCTTCCTGCAAACTCTTTCCCATTTCATAACTGACCAATTTACCGAGATCTTCTTTGTGCGTCCGCAATGCATCGCCGAATTGACGTACAATTTCGCCACGTTT
>JAYVVO010000639.1:0-18813 GCA_043786955.1 Saprospiraceae bacterium | reverse complement strand
ATACTGAACGACACACCTATCCGAAAGGGAACGCAAGCACTCCTGAAATAAAATATACACTCGATACCGATAATCCTTATTCATATAGGCAATTAGCACGCGCTGTAATTGCAGACGATAGTATTAATATGGTGATGATTCAACATGAATTTGGACTTTTCGCCAAAAATAAAGAAGCCTTAAAAAAGTTCATTTCCGATGTTGCAAAACCTGTGATACTGACTTTTCATACCGTTTTACCACTTAATAAGGATGAAAACGGATTAGCACTTACTGATGTACAAGAGTTAGCAGCACTCTGTCAATCAATAACGGTAATGACGAATAACTCAGCGCAAATTTTAATAAATGATTATAAAATTGCACAAGAAAAAGTAAGCGTTATTGAACACGGAACGCATTTGGTAGCACATGGCGATAAAAATATTCTGAAGAAAAAATATAATTTAGAAGGTAAGAAAGTGCTTTCTACTTTTGGTTTGTTGAGTTCGGGTAAAAGTATTGAAACAACCTTAGAGGCGCTGCCTGCCATAGTCCAAAAAAATTCAGATGTTGTTTTCTTAATTATAGGCAAAACACATCCCTCAGTTGTAAAATCGGAAGGAGAGCAATACAGATTATTTTTAGAAGAAAAAGTAAAAAGCTTAAAATTAGAATCTCACGTAAAGTTTATTAACTATTATTTACCACTTGCCGATTTATTAGAGTTTTTACAACTTTCCGATATCTACGTCTTCACTTCCAAAGATCCGAACCAAGCCGTGAGCGGTACATTCTCTTACGCTTTGAGTTGTGGTTGCCCAATTATTTCTACGCCTATTCCACACGCCTTAGAGGTTTTGGAAACAGAAAACGGAATTATTTTTGATTTCGGCGATTCTACTGCGCTTGCTAAAGCAATTATTAGTTTGCTGAGTAATGAGGAACTTCGCAAAAAAATTGGTTCAAAAGGTTTAGGCAGAATGGCGGTGACATCGTGGGAAAATACAGCACTCGCGCACGCTAAACTTTTTAAAAAAGTGAGTCCGCGTAAATTTTCTTTAAATTACTCTATACCCGAAATAAATCTCGATCATGTAAAAAGACTGACTACGCATTTTGGAATGATTCAATTTTGCAAAATAAATCAGCCCGATTTAAGTTCGGGATATACGATAGACGATAATGCGCGCGCTTTAGTAGCCATGTGTCAGCATTTTGAATTAACGAAGAATAGCGCGGACTTAAAATATATTGCCATCTATCTCGATTTCATAAAATATTGCTTACAACCGCATGGTAATTTTTTAAATTACGTAGATACTTTCGGAGAATTTACGCTTCAAAATTCTGAAAACTTAGAAGACTCAAACGGTCGAGCTATTTGGGCATTGGGTTTTTTAATTTCAATGAAACCTATTTTGCCACAAGGACTCGTAGAATTTGCGGAAGCCATTTTAAAAAGTGCTTGCATGAATATGCGCAATATGCGCTCAACGCGCGCCATAGCTTTTGCGATTAAAGGCTTGTACTACAGTAATTTGAAAAATAATTCGCAACAAACTATTGATTTAATAACAGAACTTTCAAACCGATTGGTTCAAATGTTCCGACACGAAGCTGCCAAAGATTGGTTTTGGTTTGAAAGTTACTTGACTTACGCCAACAGTATTTTACCTGAGGCATTGTTATGCGCTTATTTAGCAACAGGCGAACGCATTTACAGAGACATTGCTAAAGTTTCATTTGATTTTTTACTAACCAAAGTTTTTAGAGACGGTTCTATAAAAGTTATATCGAATAAAGGCTGGTTGAAAAAAGAAGCCGCTACCAAAGATTTTCCGATTGGCGGCGAACAACCGATTGATATTGCTTATACTATAATGGCGTTGAGCAAATTTTATAAGGTTTTCAAAACCGATGAATATGCGCGCAAAATGGAAATTGCCTTTGAATGGTTTTTAGGAAATAACCATTTAAATCAAATTATTTATAATCCTTGCACAGGCGGATGTTACGATGGTTTAGAGGATACTTACGTCAATTTAAATCAAGGCGCTGAATCAACCGTAAGTTATTTAATGGCGCGGTTAACAGTTAGGGAATGAAAAATGAAGAAATGAAAAATTGAAGAAATGATTTTCATTTTAATTTTCGTTTTCGTTTTCGACATGGTTACAAATTGGTCACTCCTATGGTATTTTCATTTTTCATTTTTCACTTTTAATTCATAAATAATGAACTTGTTTTCAAAAACTATTACTGCCACACTTATAGTAGCTGCTCTTCTTTCAAATGGTGCTTGCGCTAAAAAAGTAGCGTTTCAAAACTCATCCGTTGTGCCAGCTGCACGTGGTGATGTAAAAGTTACGCGCGACAAAAATAATAATTATGTTATTAAAATTCAGCTTGACAATTTAGCTGAAGTTAAACGACTTCAAACAGCGAAAGATATTTATTTAGTTTGGATGACGACAGACCAAGATTCGACTAAAAATATTGGTCAATTAATTAGCAAAACTGGTTTTATGTCCAATAAATTAAATGCTTCGTTCGAAACTGTTTCGCCCTTTAAGCCAAAAAGAATTTTTATTACGGCGGAAACTAATCCGAATGCTCAAGTACCAGGCGATCAAATTGTGCTTTCAACTACGCAGTTTTAAATTGGTATTATAAATTAGAAAAGTTTACTTCTAAAGCTAATTACAATTAGCTTTAGAAGTTTTTTAATTTAGTGATTACTCGCTCTCGAAATCACTAATCTTTTAAAAGATTTTGAAAAATAACTCATAGCTTATTAAGTTGTTGTATCGCTTTCGTTTTAGCTAATCTCACAAAATTTTTTTAATTTTTGTAAGAGATCAAGTAACTCTCCTACTGAATACCAAGCGTAATGATTGCGTAATATCTGCGTACGAGTAAAAGTCGTAGCCTAACTCGTTTTTATGAAACGTTGTGGTCAAAATTGTTGGAGTGTTTAGTTTACAAAAGTAAGGAAATTTTGAAAATTTTAACAACAAAATTAAAATGAAATGAGCGTTCCAAATTTTTAATCTTTAATTATTTTAAACAAACTCTTATCTGCTTTTTTTCCAGAATTATCAATTTCAAAAACTGGTTTTTCAAATCTTTCATTTAAAGAATCAAATTGGCTCGCTCCAATAACGAATTTATTACTTCTATCTTTCGGATAATTATGAGTTTTTTCCAGCGTAATAAAACTATCTTTCAGAAAATATTTTCCACGAAAACTCTCTTCACCAAGCGTGGGTTTTGTGCAGATGGGATTCGGAGTAAGCCAAATTATGCGTATTCCGATTGGTTTATACATCGCCAATAGTTTTGGTTGGCATGCACCATTTTTGTGGATTGCCCTCATCACTGCGTTGATAATTCTTATATTATTCTTAAAATTAAAACCTATAACAGCACACCTTGCGCTCCAAAAAGATCACATACCGTTGAGGCATCTTTTGAACACGGTGGCTAAAAGTCATTATAGATTGGGATTTTTTACTACAGCCATGCTTTCCATCGGCGGTTTCATGATGATGCCTTTCGGAAGTGCTTTTGCTATTAATAATTTGAAAGTAACCGCCTATCAATTACCTTTATTATTCATGGTTACAGGAGTAAGTTCGTTAATTTCGATGCCACTGATAGGCAAAATGAGCAGTAAAGGAAATAAATTGACGATTTTTAATGTCGCAACTGTATTTTCAATAATTATCATAAATATTTACGCGCATTATTCAGAAACACCTTTTTGGATTGTTCTCATCACCAATGTTTGTATGATGGTTTCAATCATAAGCCGCATTATACCTGCTTTTATTTTGACTTCCGCTATTCCGGAAGCACAAGATCGCGGAGCTTTTATGAGCATTAATTCGTCGCTTCAACAAATGGCGGGTGGTTTTGGTGCTATGGTGGGTGGTTTTATTATTTTTCAAAAAGATAAATTTTCACCACTCGAACACTACGATACGTTGGCAATGGTGGCTTCTGCCATTATGCTGCTGACGGTTTATTTGGTTTACCGCGTGACTAAAATTATATACTGAACCTTTAGTAATTATGCTCTTGATTCTAAAAAAATAAGTCGCTTAACAAACAAAGATTCACAAAGAATTAAACTTAGGTTCGTTTTTTATAAGAAAGCTCTTCTTCAATGTAGTTGAGAAAAAAAGTAACAAAATCGAAAATTTATAATCTTATATTTATATTTTTTTCTCTTAAATAATGTTTCAAGTCTTTTATTCTGACTTCTTTAAAATGAAAAATACTCGCCGCTAAAGCCGCTTCAACATTTGCTTCATTAAAAACATCTACAAAATGTTGCGCATTTCCGCCACCACCCGATGCAATGACAGGGATCGGTAATTCAGAAGTTAATTTTTTAAGTGCAGCATTGGCAAATCCCGATTTCGTGCCGTCGTGATTCATTGACGTGAATAAAATTTCACCTGCACCACGTCGCGTTCCTTCTGTTGCCCAATCGAATAAATTCCATTCGGTTTCTGTGCGCCCACCGCTCAAAAAAACTTTCCAATCATTATTCGTTTCCCGTGCATCAATCGCTAAAACGATGCACTGCGCGCCATACGCATCGGCAATTTGGTTGATTAAATCTGGATTGCGCACGGCTGCAGAATTTATTGAAACTTTATCGGCACCAGCGTTGAGCAATCGCGCCACATCCGTTAAAGTGCTGATGCCACCGCCGACAGTGAACGGAATATTAATGCGCTCTGCAATGCGCGTTACTAAATCGGTAAATGTATTTCTGCCTTCGTGCGTGGCTGTGATGTCGAGAAAAACCAATTCGTCAGCCCCTTCTGTGCAATACCATTCGGCGAGTGAAACAGCATCACCTGCATCGCGTAAGTTTTCAAAATTAATACCTTTAACGGTACGACCATCTTTAATATCGAGACAAGGAATAATTCTTTTTGCAAGCATTGTTATATTGAATTAAACCGCGTGGTTCTTTAAAAAACTACGCGGTTTATTAAAACTACTTTTTTCGCTCCGTGACATAATCAATTAATTGTTCAAACGCAGTGCGAACATCACTTTGTGGAAATTCTTTTAAAATTTCAAAAGCATTATTGCAAAAATACTGCATTCTTTCTTCTGCAAATTCTAATCCACCACTACTGCGCACAAAATCAATCACTTCTTTTACTTTTTCAGGTTTATGACTTTCGCGTCGAACAATATTAATCATTTTCGCGCGCGTTGATTTATCTGTGCTGTTTAGTGCATGAATCAGTGGCAGCGTCATTTTTTTTTCTTTGATATCAATACCAAGTGGTTTACCGACATCATCAATACCGAAATCAAATAAATCGTCGCGAATTTGAAACGCCATACCTACATTTTCTCCAAGTAATCTCATTTTTTCTACCAAAGTATTATCCTCTGTGGATGATGCAGCCCCAACGGAACACGCGGCAGCAATGAGCGATGCTGTTTTCTGTTTAATAATTTGATAGTAAATTTCTTCATTAATATCGAGCTTGCGGGCTTTTTCAATTTGTAAAAGTTCGCCTTCCGCCATTTCTTTAACAGCGTTCGACATAATTGTTAGAATCAGATAGCCTTCATTTTTAAGCGCTAAAGACAGCCCTTGTGAAAGTAAATAATCGCCAACGAGCACCGCAATTTTATTTTTCCAGAGGGCATTGACGCTAAAAAAACCACGTCGTTCATAACTTTCATCCACCACATCGTCGTGTACAAGTGTTGCGGTGTGCAAAAGCTCCACCAAACTCGCTGCTACGTAACTCATATTGTTTATTTCGCCACAAAGTCGCGCCGAAAGAAAAACAAAAACAGGACGCATTTGCTTACCTTTTCGCTGCACAATATAGCCGGTAATTTTATCGAGCAATGGCACTGAGCTCTTCATCGAATCTCGAAAATGTTTTTCGAAAATGTCTAATTCGATTTCAATGGGTTTTCTAATATCGTTAAGTGTCATAAGTGAGCTTTGAGCTTTAAGCTATGAGCTATGAGCTTCCAACTTTGGGCTTAAATTCTAAATTCAAAGCTCAAAGCTAAAGGCTCATAGCTTAAAGCTCAAATTTATTCGGTAAAAGCTTCCAAAATGAAACAACTAAAGTGCTATATTTGCTCACAGTAAGGGTGTTTTATTTTAAATTAGATTTAAAAACTTTAAATACAGTACATGACTGCTAAATTATTAGAAGGCAAACGCGGCGTAGTTTTCGGCGCACTGAACGAACAATCTATCGCTTGGCACATTGCAGAAAAATGCGTAGAGCACGGCGCAAGCATTACACTAACGAATGCACCAGCGATGGTGCGAATGGGTGATACTAAAATTTTGGCTGAAAAATTAGGCGTGCCATTAATTGGTGCCGATGCAACTAACGTGGAAGACTTGGATAATTTATTCGCGAAAAGTGTTGAGCATTTAGGCGGTAAATTAGATTTTGTGATGCACTCAATCGGCATGTCGGTCAATACGCGCAAAGGTAAAAATTACACCGACTTGAATTACGACTGGATGAAACAGACCATTGATATTTCAGCGATTTCATTTCATAAGATGTTGCAAGTTTTATACAAGCAGGATGCGATGAACGATTGGGGTTCGATTGTGGCGTTAACATACATGGCGGCGCAACGCACTTTTCCAGATTACAGCGAAATGGCTGATACAAAAGCAATGCTCGAATCGTTTGCGCGCAGTTTTGGTTACCATTTTGGCGAAAAAAATAAAGTGCGTGTGAATACAATTTCGCAATCGCCGACTTGGACAACTGCTGGTGCAGGTGTAAAAGGTTTTAAAGAATTTTTCGATTACGCCGATAAAATGTCACCACTCGGTAACGCAAGCGCAGAAGCGTGTGCCGATTATACCATTACTTTATTCAGCGATTTAACGCGCTACGTTACGATGCAAAATCTTTTTCACGACGGCGGTTTTTCTTCTATGGGAATGAATCCGAAGTTGTTGGCTTAATTAAAGTCAAGCACAAACCCAATAGGATTATGTTTACACGGATGGCACAGATTTTAGTTGAAATATAATCGAATCTGTGTTATCCTTTTGATCAGATTTACGCATTCATCAATCGTTCAATTCGCTCTTGCAAATCATCGGGATGAAACGGTTTCAAAACAAAATCGTTAAAACCTTGCGCCAAATATGTATCGCGTTTAGACATGAATGCGTGTGCTGACATTGCCCAAATAGGCGTTTTTAAATCAGGCAAATTATTTCTAATCCACGCCGTTGCTTCCGTACCGTCGAGAATTGGCATTTGTATATCCATCAAAATAAGATTATACTCTGCACCCGAAGCTAAAATATCAATGCAGACGCGTCCGTTTTCGGCAATATCAATTTCGATGTTTGGGAATAATTTTTGTAAAATTTTCTTCGCGACGACTTGATTCATCTTATGATCTTCGACCAATAAAACTTTAAAGGGCGCGGACGAAATAATTTTAGTTGATGGAACAGCTATTTTTTCTTCTTTCTGTAAATTTTTAACTTCTTGTACATCGGCTATATCAAATTGCAACTCAACAAAAACAATTGTGCCTTTACCTAAAACACTTTCAGCCCAAACTTTTCCATTTTGTTGTTCGACCATATTTTTTACAATGGCTAAGCCTAAACCCGTACCTTCAAAAAGTCGCTCTTTGGTAGTGACGCGCACAAATGAATCGAAAATCGCACATACTTTATCCGCAGGAATACCGATACCTGTATCTTGAGTCGCAAATTTTACTTTTACCGAAGTTTCATCCACCAAAACAGTTTGCGTACTAATACGCACCAAGCCAACATCCGTAAATTTTATGGCGTTACCGACAATATTGAAAAGAATTTGATTCAGTCGCAGTTTATCACCTTTAACGATAATAGGTAAATTTTCATCAATAGAAAGTTGAAACTCCAACGATTTTTCATTTCGTTTATATTGAACGACATTTATGACGTTGAAGAGCAGCGTGTGAATATTAAAAGCAGTATTGTCGAAATAAATTTCGCTGTTTTGAAGCGTCGAAAAATCGAGCACATCATTGATAATACCGAGTAAAATTTCACTCGCGTTATTAATTGAACTGACAAAATCGGCTTGTTCGGCGTTGAGCGGTGTTTTAGAAAGCAAATGCGCCATGCCAAAAATGGCATTCATTGGTGTGCGCATTTCATGGCTGATATTGGCGATGAATTGCTCTTTTATTTTCGAGGATTCTTCTGCGAGTGCGCGCGCTTTTTGCGCATCGCTGAGTGAAGCCAATACTTTTTTACGCTCAAGTGTGAAATTTAACGTTTTTGCTAAAAGCTCCGCATCGAAATTTCCTTTCATCAAAAAATCTTGCGCACCAATCCTAACCGCTTCTAAACCAACTTCGCGTCGCGCTAAACCCGTTAGCACAATCACATTAGCTTCAGGAAAAGCGGCAATAAATTTTTCGAGCGTGGAAATCCCTTGCGAATCGGGCAAAGAAAGATCGAGCAGAATTACATCGAAAGGTTGTTTTTGCATCAAAGCCAAGCCTTCCTTCAGTGTGTCAATTTCAGTAATGGCATTGTACAGAAATCCTGTTTGTGTTAGGTACGATTTTACCAAATACACATCGGCAGCATTATCCTCGATTAGAAGAATGGAAATTGTCATTTTAATTAACCATTAAAATCATGCCGAAGGAATAAAAGAAAATTCAAGTTTACCCTCCGCATCCGGAATGAGGCAACATAAATCGGCTGCGCGCGCCTTATAAAGTTGCCTGAAGTTATCGAGTGCCTCAGCGTTGACGATATTTTTTGTGTGCAATTCTTCGAGTGTGGTCGCACGAAAAAACCAACCACCTTCATTATTCGCCGATGTAAATAGCGGTATGCCGAGTTCAATATCGTTGCGCGAAGCAATAATGATTGGATAATTGGAAATATTCTCGTTGCGAATTGTGTCAGCAGCTTCTGTCAAACTGTTGCGCATTTTTTTTAGCACTTTTTCTAATTCGGCGTATTCTTTTTTAGTTCTGAAATCCATTTCGGGTAACTACTTAGTCAATTTAGCTTTTAGTTTTGTAGCTTTGCTCATAACACGTTTCGATGAACTTGCACTTTCTTTAACAGCAATTTTCTTTTTGGCTTTAGGTATTTCTGAATATATTTTACCCTCGAACCAACGTTTTAGCGCATTTTTTACTACGGTTGTCGTTTTTTTAGGGATTTCTAACCGCGACACCCAAATACAATCTGAAAATTTTTCTACTTCAACTATGCGCGGAGTATTCTTCCAATTTTTTGCCGAAAAAAAGAAAACAATTTCGGTGCTGCCTTTTAATTTGTTGTAAACAATGTGCGCCAACTGTAAATCTTTTTTCTTAATTATAATATCAGCTTCTTCTTTACACTCTCGAATCAAAGATTCTTTAGCAAATTCCATGGCTTCAATTTTTCCACCTGGTAGAGTGAAGCCATCGCCATTAAGTTTAGTTTGAGCCAGCATTAAAATTTTATCGGCATCTTCTAAAATAAGTCGTGTCGTCAGCGTTGTTCTTCTTCTATTTTGAGTGGGCATTTACAGGGCTTTTGTTCAACGCTTTTTAAAAAATAAACACAAATTTAATCAACATTGTCAGTATTCTTAAATTTAAGAATAAAAATGGCTGTACAAAATTCATGCGAAGTCTCTACAAACATAAAACTCAACGTTCTGTTCTACATATTAATCGTCGCTTTATTATTCGAAAGATGAATAGTGCGCAATTCAGAAGTGCGTGTGTCAATATCTAAATCCGCGTTTTCGAGGCGCAAAACGCCACGCGGACAAACGGCAGAACAAACGCCGCAACCGACACAACTCGCACGCACAATATCTTGTCCGCGTTGCGCATAGTGTCGCACGTCAATTCCCATTTCGCAATACGTTGAGCAATTTCCACAACTAATGCACTGACCACCGTTAGTCGTTATTCGGAATTTGGATTTTTTCTTTTGAAAAATACCGAGAATCGCCGCTTGCGGACAACCGAAACGACACCACGATCGCGCACCCAAAATAGGATAAAAACCTGTGCCGATTACGCCAGAAAACATGGAGCCAATAATAAAACCATACCATTTTGAAAACGACATCGTAACGCTTCCTAAAACTGCACCGCCTAAAAATGAATTTACCCAAAGTAAAATCGTCATGACAGTGACTAAAACTAAAACGGTGTAAATTGAAAATCGCTCAAACTTCCAAGCATTTAGGCGTTTATCGCTCAGTTGACGAAACGGATCGCCTACCGTTTCTGCCAATGCACCACAACCGCACACCCACGAACAATACCAACGTTTACCATAAAAATAAGTGAGTATCGGCGTAGCAAAAAAAGTCAGAATGAGCGTAACAGTCATAATAAAAAAACCAATGCTGCCAATGCTACTGAATTGATTTTTCCAATCGGGCACAAGTTTGTGGTAATCGAGTGGCCAGAAATAGGTGAAATAATATTCTGGTTGATGCAATCGCACAAAAAACGACGGTAACATAAAAGAGAAAATGAGTTGGAAAAAACAAACCGATGCCGTGCGAATAAGCTGATACGGATTGTTGCGGTATTTCATTGCAAATTTATAACCCATCAACAAAACCGAAGCCGTATAAAATGTGCCGTAAGTAAACCATTGATCGGCAGGTGCATTGCGCAAAAAATAACTTAATGGATCGAACATTCTAATCAAACCGTATAAATATTCGGGATACCAATATAGGCAAGTGTAAAACGCGCACAACAAAATGCCGAGCATGAAAGCAAACACGCCGCGCATAGTCAAGCTTCGAAACCAAACACCATTATTTTTTATGCCTTCAGGAAGATGCGCATATTCGCCGCGCACGAAAAAATACGTTCCGACGGTTATTAAAGTGAAAGAGACAAATAAATACGCCACCGAAATAATCCCTTGAAACTGAATGCCACCGCGCGTAAACCACATCAGAAGGGGCATAAATAAACCGACGCTGATAGCAGCCAAAGCAAATTTTTGTTGCTTCGTGGTGTGCAACGGATTAGGATTGGCGAACGATAAACTTGATTCTGTGTGCATATTATTTGTATCATTTAACCTAACAGCCGTTTTTTTTTTGTCGGAAGACAAATAAAAACTGCTGTTAGGTTTTTATTTTTAAATATTCAAACCTGTTAGTTCATTATTTTAATCATCCAAACCTGTTAGGTGCGTATTAATTGCTGCGCAATTCTTGCGCACCTAACAGGTTAAAACTAAATTCTTAAAAATTCGATTACTTCATTCAAATCGCGCTGCGACGTATTTTTAATCTGTGTATTATTTTGCGCATTATATTGCGCGATAAGTTCAGCTTCAGGTTGTCGGTAAAACTCTGGGTCAAAATTAGCGAGACTTAAATTTTGTAAAACTTGTTCGATAGAAGTTTTATTAGCAATCCATTTTTCGCAAACTTCATGACGATAACGCACTCCCATCAAATTAAAACCCAACACTGCGCGACTATTTTTATCGAATTGAATACGAATAGCGCGTTCGCTTGTTTTTGCGTCTTCCCAATAAATTTGCGCCGTCTGTTCGTCAGGTTTTGTTTGAATGTTGCCATATACCTGATATTCGATGTCTAAAAACTTTGCAGAGTTAAACCAAATACCAGGATTGTATTTCGTTTTCTCAATACAAATAGTTGTCGCCACCGTTTCACCCATCATTCTGCCAGTGTACCAAACCGCTTCAATAGCTTTGCGTGTTTCGTACGGATTTTGAATTTCCGCGCAATCGCCAATAGCGTAAACATCTATGATGTTTGTTTCCAAATAATCGTTCACCAATATGCCGCGATTGATATTTAAATCGGAATTTTTTAAAAAATCTACATTCGGGCTAACACCCACTGTTAATCCAACAAACTGACAATTAATTTTTTCTCCCGATTTAGTTGTGATACTATCCACTAAGCTGTCGTTGTTTTCGTCTAAAATATTTTCGAGTTCTGTTTGTAATCGCAAATCAATTCCATTTTTACGAATGACGCGATTCACCATTTCCGATTCTTCAGGCGGTAAAACTGAATTCCAAAAACTCTTTTCACGAACTAAAATTGTAACTGGTATGTGTCGCGAATGAAACATTTCCGCCATTTCTATACCAATTAATCCGCCACCAACTATGACGGCACGTTTAATATTTGATGCGTGTCGTTCCATCGCTTGTAAATCCTGAAAATTATATAAACCATGCGCACCATCAAGGTTTTGCCCTTGCCAACCAAATTTATTCGACTTTGAACCTGTAGCGATAATCAGTTTATCGTATTTGAGTGGTGGGCTTTGAGATTTGAGCTTTGAGCTTCCATCGCTGCTCAAAGCTGATTGCTCAAAGCTCAAGGTTCTGTTTATAAAATCAATAGAATTAACGCGCGCGTTCAATAAATCGAGGCGATTTTTTTTCCAGAACCAATCTTCATAAGGTTTAATATCTTTGAAACGCATGTGTCCCATGAAAACATACATCAAAGCCGTGCGACTAAAAAAAAATTCCGTTTCATCAGAAATAATCGTCACGCTGTGGTCGCTATGTTTGCGAATCCATCGCGCTGCTGTAATTCCCGCAATGCCGTTCCCGATGATTACTATTTTCATAAAAAGTATTTTAGCTGTGGGTTATGCGCTGTGAGCTGCTAAACAAGAAAAGCTCAAAGCACACGACTCAAAGCTCATGACTCAAGCCTATTTGATAAAACGGGGCGCTATACACATTTCGGCGACTCCGCAATAAATCGTTATAAAACTGATAATCGAAATTAAGTTGCATTTTGCGCGCTATTTTATACGCGACACTAAAACCCAAAGTCGTAAATTCTGTATCTTGTCCGTTCAGAAACGAAGCCGAACCAAAACTTTTCCCTATTTGATTTTGCGTTGTGATGCGCGCATTTATCCAAAAATTTTTCGTAAACTTGTAACCTACTTCTAAACCATAGTTAAACTGATTGCTGTAACCCTGCGTACGCTCAACAAATCTACCGTGAAAAGAAATCCAACCAGGTAAATTACCGAGCGAAGAAGACACGGCGAGTGTTTCCCAATAATGAAAATCGGGATAACCTGTCGGTAAATTTATTCGATCAAAAAATCCCAATGAATTAATATTTTGAGAAACAGAAAAATTTCTTTGATCGGATAAAGGTAACTCCGCACCAACTGAAAAAGAAATTACAGGAAATTTTTTTATTACCGCAAATTTTAATTCTATCTGTGGATTGCCAACGCCGCGAGCTGATGAGTAACCATCAAAATTTTGGATTTTATAAACAGGAAAATTTAGAATAGCAGTTATATTATTTGTCGCGCCGTATTCGCCATAAAAATTTAAACTGTGCTGCGTAAAATTATTTGCACCGGCGATTAATTTACCATCAGCATCAAAATATTTATCGCCTGCCGAATACGCATAACCGAACTTAGCGTAAAAACTATTTGCTTTGCGCGTCCAACCACTTTGCGCAAAAGTTGTTTCGTGCGCTATATAAAACATAGTGAGTAGTAATAATTTTTTCATTATTTTTTGTTCAAAGCTCTTAGATTTTTAAAGCCTGTGTGACGTACACATTATTCTTTTAAAATAATGTTGAGGTGTGCTGCACCTCCGTAAATATTGTTTGTTGTTTTTCTACAAAGGGTTAGGCGCGCTGCGCCTCTGTAACGAAAAGCGCGCAGCATCTCTATAACGAAAGGCAATATGCTCTTCTGCCATGAAAGGCGATCTGCATCTCTGTAACATATGGCGCAGGGCGCCTAAACCATTGTAGAGGAATAGTTTAAGAATTAATTTAGGTGCCGCGCGCCCAAACATAAAAATTATCAACTTCTGTATATCGTGTACATTTTAAACCTAACAACTTTAATAAACCAGCCATTATTTAAGCGGTGCATTACCAAACGGAATTTTCGCCGCCATGCACCAAATTATAATGTGTGAATATTCAGTACCGATAGGGGTTGAAACTTTGAAATATTGTTCGCCATTTTTTGAGATTGCACTGACAGCAAGAACCGTATTTTCAGAATAATTTACGCTTTTTGAAAGCACTACAATAGCATTACCCGATGTTGTTTCGGTTATAAAATCAGAATTAAACTTTAACCACTGCGCACCCGCAGCATCTAAACCAATTTGAGCCGTACCAGAAGTAGCAGGCGAGCTTGACTGTGTAACAAACGTACCTGTGCGTTGCACACTAAAATTAACTGGAACAGATGATGATGTATCGGGAATAATTGAAGTGTCTGTTTTTTTACAAGCACCAAAGAATAAAATAAGAACGAATAAATGAGCAAAGTAAAACGGCTTCATAAAAAAAATTTAAATTTAATTGATGGTACAAAACTAAAGTGTAAACTTCACAGATTGATAACGATAGTTTTCAGTCATTCAATAAATTTATTTTTGCGTGGCGCGTTTTTCGTATTCTAATGCGTGTGGTAAATCGCCGAGTTGCCGATAGGCCACGCTGATGTTCATTAAATCGGATGGGGAATTGCGAATTTGTAGGGCACGTTGAAAACTTTCGATACACTGCTGCGGCATTTTATTCAAACCATACGCTGTACCGAGCGACGAAAACGTTTCGCCATCATTCGGATTTAGTTTTGCGGATTCAGTCAATAGTTCTATCGCTTGCGTTAAATTATTTTGCTGACCTACGGCTCTGCCTTTATTTTGTAAAACCAAAGCTAAATTGGCGCGCAAATCTTTCGAGTTTGGATATAGTTGCAAACCTGAGCGATACATAAAAATAGCGGAATCTAAATTATTTAAATAGGAATACGCGTTGCCTTGCAATAAATACGGATTAGAAAACTGTGGATGAATTTCGAGCGCGCGTTTCAAATGCGGAATCGCTTCTTTCAGCATGGAGCGTCGTATAGTTTCGTCTTTTATATTTTTGGCAGAATCTATCAATGCGCCACCGACAGAACATTGCAACTTGGCAGAATTTTCAGAAACAGCAATATCGGTGGTGAATAGCGTGAAATTATCGCGCCAAGCAAAATTTCTGGAAAAAGTTTTAAAAGAAAAACCGAGAACCAAAACACCTGCAACAGCATAAAAAATATTTTTATTTTTACTTGAGACGTACAACGCTAAAGTATATGCCACAGCCAAACAAAACGCAACGGAGGGCATAAAAATAAACCGTTCCGCCATAAATGTGCCGACAGGGAAAACAATATTGCTTACTATAAAAAGCGTAGCAAGATAAAAAAATGCGCAGTATGACCACACACTACGTTTGCGCCAACCCAAAATTATAATTCCTGCAAGCGCAGCATAGAGCAAAAGCGAAAATAAAACTGATACATCGCTCCAATTTTTTGCGCTGATGTGTTTCGGATAATAATCGTGCGTGAGTGGATTCGGAAAAAATAAAAGCGCAATATATTTACCGAGCGTAAACATAATTGTCGCTGATTTTTCCGCGAGCGGCATCGCAACGTATTGCGCGCCGCGCCAAACCAAAAACGGATTATTCATCAACTCTTTTTGCTCCGAACCAAACTGATTGCCAATAGCGTTTGCGCGTAGTAATAAAAAAATGACTGCTGATATAATAAACGGTGAGCTGCTTAATGCTAATTTTTTAAAATCGAAATTATAAAAAAAGTAAAGCGTTACAGGTGCTAAAACAACAAACGCTATCGCGTTTTCTTTAGATAGCACCGCGCACAAAAAAGAAAATCCTGCGCCAACTAAATAATTTATTTTAGGCGTTTCAAAATATTTAAGCGTGAGCCATACGGCATATAAACTAAGAAGCAATGCTAATATTTCGTCGCGCCCTTTAATATTTGCGACGGCTTCAGTATGAATCGGATGTACTACAAAAAGCAGCGCAGCTAAAAATGCAACGTCGAGATAATTTATTTTAGTTGCCACTTTTTGCGTTAAAGCCCAATTGCGAAGTAATTTTTTTAATAGATTGTATAGCAACACACCCGTCAGCGCAAATAATAAAATATTCACTAAATGACCAACAAACGGGTTTGCACCAAAAAATTGATACTCGAAAGCAAACGTGAGCAACGAAAACGGACGATAACGACCGCCGGCAACGAGATTTTCCTTCCCAGCTTCTTTAAAAAATCCATAAAAAGTATCGTAATTTAAAATGCCGCCAAAACCAGAAATACCTTGCGTCGTAAACATATTATCCGTAATGACAATCGAGTCATCTTGGCAGTAATCGTTAATAAGCGTATTGGCATAAATTAGAAACGCGACTGCTGCAATGATGTATGGATACCATCGCGAAAAACCTTGTGGCTTTTGTCCTGCTTCGGCTATAATTTCTTTTTTTATTTTTGGTGGAACTCCTACGAAAGCATCAGTATTTTTTTTCGTAAAGTTTTTGGGGATATTGTTCGCAGTTTTAGAAGTTTTATTTTTTGACATCGGTACAGTTTTAAATCTAAAGCCTCAAAACTTTAGTCTTGTATTTACAGTTTGTAAGAACTAAAAACATTCTTATTTACGTTAATCGAATTGTTACAGACGTAAAATTACAATCAATTAAATGTAATGATGTAATTTTGTGTCAATCAGTATTGCATAAAAGCAAAAAACACTTATTTTCTATGAAAAAATTAATAGGATTGTTTACCCTCGTTTTAGTTTTAAGTTCATTCGCTGTTCAAGCGCAATACACGCCTGCACCGCAATACATTCCAGCACCGCGGTATCTTCCGCAACGCTCTGGTTTTCGATTTTATGATATTCGCTTTGGTGTATTTTTAAGTCCGAGTTGGAGTTGGATGACGAGCGACAACAAAAATATTAATCGCGTCGGTTCTGAATTAGGTATAAAAATCGGAGTAATTGCAGAGCAACGTATATCAGAAGCGTATTCGTTTTCGACGGGTTTAAATATAACATACAATCAAGGTGGAACGCTGCAAGTTAATGTGCCTAACCATCTATGGTCGAACGCCAACGGACAGTTTTATCCTCAACCGAGCGATACTTTGATTTATCAATCGGGCTCTAAGTTTAAATACACGATGTCGTATTTTGAAATTCCTTTTGGCATAAAACTACGTACACCCGAATCAGGCGATCATATTCGCTACTTCGCTGAACCGCATTTAGCTTTTGGAATTAAAACAAGTTCTACAGGTTCAACGGTAGGTTTAGGATATGCGGGAGTGTACGACCAAGAAAAAATCCCTATCTACACCGAAGTTAATACTTTCGATTTTTCTTTCGGCATCGGTGCTGGGGCAGAATTTATTGTTACTAACAACACCGCGTTTATTTTCGGTTTATATTATCAGAGTGGTTTGATAGACGTTACGGAAAATAACAGCGGCTATATTTTAAATCCGGACGGAACAGGTAAACGTTTAGAGAGTTCTAACACGTCTAATAATTCGTTGTCTATTCGGTTGGGAGTAATGTTTTAAAAAAATTATTCTCCTTCAAAAAAAAGGTCAGAATCATAATCGGTTCTGACCTTTTTTCTGAGAGATTTAACTGAGCCGCTCAGTTTTTTTGCACGAACACGCCGCTCAATTGCACCGCGTGAAGGCGTGGTTTCGATGCGTGGTGCATCAACCACTAAAGCATCCGTTAAAATGCGAAACATTTTTTTTTGTGCTTCAGATTTATTACCAACTTGTGTGCGCTCCGTTTGATTAACGACGGCTAAAAATCCATCTAAATTAATTTTATTGAAGAGGCGCATTTTAATCAATGCCTTTTCGGCTAAATCAAACGCAGAGGATTCGCCTAAGTGAAAAAATAATTCCACTTTGCTCTCCACTTTATTAACGTTTTGCCCGCCTTTACCGCCACTGCGCGCAGTTCGGTATTGAAACTCTTTTTTTAATTGCTCGGTATTCATATAATTTAAGCGTGAAGTAAACAAAAACAAAATTTCTTGGCTTTTAGTTCGCTAAAATGTTATTGATTTGAAAATATTGGATTATCGTTTGCTATGAAATATGTAAATAGCTTACTTTTGAAAATATTTTTGAACATGAGCATATTTCTATCCTTAATTTTATTGGCATGAGACAAATTCTACTCTTTTCTTTCCTAACTATTTTATTAAATTTAGGCTTTAATACTACTGCACAAAACTGTGGCGCGAATGGTATTGGTTTTAATTCGCAGTCCGATGTAGATAGTTTTCCGATTAAAAATCCGAACTGTACGCACATTTTAGGCGGATTGGCAATTGTTGGTAGAGATATTAAAAATCTAAATGGTTTAAATGCCGTAACAGCTATAGACGGTGATGTGTATATCGGCGATTACAAACCCGACGGTGGGCAATATGTTTCATCTGGATTGCTCTCACTGAAAGGTTTGGAGGCACTCAAAACTATAAAAGGCAGTTTATTTATTTCCGATAATGATTCAATCACGAGTTTAGCAGGTTTGAATGCGCTTACGTCTGTTGGCGGATTGACGATTTTCAACAATAAAGCATTAAAATCTTTCGCAAGTTTAAACAGTTTGAGTACCGTTTTAGGGAATATGTCTATCAGCAAAAATGCTACATTAAATAGTTTAAATGGTTTAACGGCATTAAAAACGGTCGTTGGCGGATTGAGTATTGAATACAATTCCGTTTTATCTACGTTTCCTGAATTAAAATCGCTCACAAGTGTTGGTCAAAATTTGCGCATTACGAACGATACTATACTCACACTCATCGGTTTTGATTCCTTAAAAACAATTGGTGGCGGTGTTGTCATTTCCGATAATCCACTCATCCAAAATTTAAATGGATTGAGCACGCTCAAAACGGTTAATTC
>JAYVVO010000638.1:0-2531 GCA_043786955.1 Saprospiraceae bacterium | reverse complement strand
ATTGATAAGTATAAAATGCGCCATATTGATATAATCAATAACGGAGATTCAGAAGATCGGTACACTCAAGTTTACGAAGGGATTAAAATTGGCAAGCTCAAAACGGAGGAAGAAATTGCTAAATTCTTATCGGAAGATAAACAATTCAAGGGTAGCTCGAATTTCAGTTTCTTCAAAAAAGAATTCAGAAAAAGGTTTCTTAATTCTATAATTTTCATAAATCCACATTCTGAGGATTTTGACGAATATCAAACTATGTTTTATGAAACCAATAAAGTTTGGATAGCTATTAGAAATATCAATGCGCAACAATTAGGGCAATACACTTTAGGAATAGCGGAAGAAATTTTTAAAATGGCACTTGAATATGAATACACCGAAATGATTCTGAATGTAACAAGTCATTTTAAGTCTATTTACGCGCTTCATAAAAATACTAAGAAATATGACTATTATCTAAAAATTCAAGAAGAATATACCGAAATACTCATCTTAGAAAATAAAGCTCGAACTTTCAGAGAAAAACTGCTTTTAGAATATGTTGAATCTGCTGAATTTAGACCTAATATTTCAGAAATTGCAAAAGGATTTATTCAAACGTTAGAGCCTTTTTTAGAAAAATGTACAACTATAACTTTTCAATACAGTTATCGAGTAATTGAAATTTATATCTACTCAACGATAGGCGATTTTGAAAACATCTTAAAAGTAGCCGAAAAAGCACTACATTTTTTTGAAAACAAACATTTTAAAAGAAAAATTGCTATAAGCACTTTTTTAGAGCAAAAGTGTATTGCACTCACCCAACTTAAACGATATGATACGGCATTAGAAAGCATTGAAGCAGCCAATTCATTGCGACCTAAAGGTACTTTCAATTGGTTCAAAGGTTTAGAAACCAAAATGTTTTTGTTGTTTAAAACCTATGATTTTAATAAGACGATTGAAGTGTATAATTTGGCTCATTCAAATGAAAGTTTAAAGACTTTTAAAGGTTTAAGCCGCGAAATTTGGTTTCTTTTTGAAGCTTATTTAAACTTAACGAATGCTTTAGGGAAATCCAATACTCTCATACAAAGCAAAGATAAAAAGCACTTTGTAATTGTAAAGTTTTTAAACCAGATGGAAGTTTCAAGCTTCGATAGCAAAGGGATGGGACTTTCAATTTTAGTAATTCGAATCTGTATTCTCTTAGTTCAAAACAATGCTAATGAAGTTCTATTATCTTCAGCAACTATAAAACGTTTTCTTTCACGAAATACTCAAAAAAACGACCCGACGTTGCGCTTTCAAATTTTCATAAAATTACTTTTAGAACTCCCCAAAAAGGACATTGAAAAAAACGTATTTGACAAAAATGTCAAAATACTTTTAAAAGAGTTAGAAGAAACAGAAGCAATAACTAATCGAGTCATTTTTCGCACAGAAATTATTCCCCTTGAATTGATTTGGGAATGGTTGCTTGAATTTATAGAAAATAAAAAATAAGTATTTATAATTCAAAAGTAGCTATTAACTCGGTTAAAGGATTTTATCTATTTTTGTGCTTCTTTTTGGACATCGCTTGTCAACACTACTATTCAAAAATTTTTCTTGCCAAAATACTTTAAATATAATTTTAAAACAGAGAATTTATTTCTGTTTTTTTGTACAATTCTTTTTCTTTGGATTCGATTGCACCATTTCAATATTGTTTTAGAGCGCGACGAAGGCGAATACGTTTATGCTGCGCAAGAAATTTTACGCGGTAAATTACCGTACAAGGATTTCTACAATATGAAATTTCCGGGTGTTTATTATTTTAACGCGTTAATTTTTTTTCTATTCAGCGATTCATTATCCGTCGTAAAATTTACGCTTCTACTTTTAAATTTTTGTAGTGCGTTTTTTATTTATCGCATTGCTTGCGTTTGGTACAATAATCAAATCGGAAAATTAGCGGCAGGAATTTTTTTAATTTTTTGTTCTTGTTTTTCTGCACAAGGTTGGACAGCAAATGCTGAACACTTCGTGATTTTTTTTGGAACAATGGGCATTTTCGTTGCAGGTTTATTTTTTACAAAAAACAATATTCTTTACTTTTTTTTAGCGGGTTTTTTTTTAGCGTGTGCTACAATTTGTAAACAGCAGGGTATTTTATTTGCCGTTTTCCAAGTGATACAATTGATCCTCTCAAAAACACTTTTTCAAAGAAATAGAATCAGTGCAATTAGTTTTTTTAAAACCTTGGCTGTCTACGTTTTAGGTTTTTCTATACCCATCGGTTTGATGTTGATTTATTTTTACGAGAAGAAAGTTTTAGACGATTTTTATTTTTTTACCATTCAATACGCTTCATCCTACGGTAATCAAATAACACCATTCAAAGAAGTTTGGCACTTTCGTCCTATTTTTTGGGATGCTTGTGGATTTTGGATTTTGTTTTTTTCGATGTTTTATAATGCCATTAAAAGCAGAACATTTTTAAAAACGCATCTCAACGTCATTTTGTTTTTCGCTTGTAGTTTCGCTGCAACTTCAGTCGGTTGGTA
>JAYVVO010000637.1:0-18834 GCA_043786955.1 Saprospiraceae bacterium | reverse complement strand
AATTTGTTTCTGGGTTACTGCCCGAAAAAATCATACCTGCCGCTTCAAATTGTTTTATGTACGCGTTGTTAAATTCCCAACGATGACGGTGACGTTCGCTAATTTTAACTGTTTTATATGCTTCGTAGGCTTTCGATTTCTTTTTTAGTTCACATGAATACGCACCCAAACGCATAGTTCCACCTTTTTCGACGATGGCTTTTTGCTCAGGCATCAAATCAATCACTGGGTTAGACGTGTTGGGTTCTACTTCTGTTGATGCGGCATCTTTTAAGTTCAAAACGTTTTGTGCAAATTCAACTACTGCGCATTGCATACCGAGACAAATTCCAAAAAACGGCACGTTATTTTCGCGCGCAAACTGAATCGCTTTTATTTTTCCTTTTATGCCGCGCTCGCCAAAACCTGGCGCAACCAATATGCCATCATAGCCTTTAAAAAAATCTGCCATCGTGCCCTCATAGTCTTCAATCTGTTCAGATTTAATCGGCACAACCTTTACCTTACATTCATTTTCAGCTCCTGCGTGCAAGAACGATTCATAAATAGATTTGTAGGCGTCGGGTAATTCGTTGTATTTACCAACCAATGCGACTTTTATTTTTTTGACAGGATTTTTCAGACGATAAATAAAATCATTCCACTTCGTTAAATTAGGTTCGCGTCGGTCGCGCATTTTAAGTTTAGAAATAACGACGGTATCTAATTTTTCTTTCAACATCAATTGCGGCACGTCATAAATAGTGGAAGCATCCATCGCTTCAATCACCGATGCAACTTCGACATTACAAAAAACTGCTAATTTGCGACGAATATCCATTGAGATAGGATGCTCTGTTCTACACACTAAAATATCTGCTTGAATACCCGTTGTTAATAATTCGCGCACCGAATGTTGCGTCGGTTTTGTTTTTAATTCTTTAGCAGCGTTTAAATAAGGAATCAACGTTAAATGAATAACTATACAATTGTCATTGCCGAGTTCCCAGCGCATTTGGCGCAATGCTTCTAAATAAGGAAGCGATTCGATATCGCCCACTGTTCCGCCAAATTCAGTGATGATGATATCAAATTTTCCTGTTTGCCCGAGTAATTGAATACGTCTTTTAATCTCGTCCGTTATATGCGGTACTACTTGCACAGTTTTTCCAAGAAATTTTCCCGCACGCTCTTCCTGAATAACTGTTTGATAAATTCTTCCAGTAGTAACGTTATTCGCTTGAGAAGTCGGTGTATTTAAAAATCGCTCGTAATGACCGAGATCTAAATCAGTTTCAGCGCCATCGTTCGTGACATAACACTCACCATGTTCATACGGATTCAATGTGCCTGGGTCAATATTGATATACGGATCAAATTTCTGAATCGTGACAGAAAAGCCACGCGCTTGCAATAGTTTTGCCAGACTTGCAGCAATTATGCCTTTACCAAGAGAAGATGTTACACCACCCGTAACGAAAATATACTTTGCCATGATCCTTGTTTTTATTAATGGCTCACTCGGAAGATTGAACGAGCCTGTTACGGAATGCAAAATTAGAAAATAATGCGCACGTAGGTATTAAAATTCATTAAAAAATAAAAAAAAGAGCGAAAGAACTTGTGCTCTTCGCTCTTACAAGAAATCACCCGACTGTTAAGTCTATAACAAAAAGTAAAAAGTATTCAAAAATCAATTTCAAAATTAAAATTTGAATTGAACTAATTACAAATGCAATTATAGCGTATTTTTTAATATTTGCAATAGTTTTTTTAAGTTTTTTTGAAAATTTTCTAAAATAAATTTTGCTTATTTCTCATTTTAACCAACATAAATTGTTTTTTCAAAAACTTCAAGTACAATCAATTGTTTCAAAAATAAAAAATAATGTTTAAAACGATTAGACTCTTACTTGGTGACCAACTCAATTATAATCATTCTTGGTTTAATAGGAAAGCAGACGATTGCTTATATGTAATGATGGAAATTAAACCTGAGCAAGAATATGTGACGCACCATATCCAAAAAATTATTTCTTTCTTTTTGTCAATGCGCACTTTTTGTGATGCAAAAATCGTGGAAAATTTTGAGTTTAAATATTTCAGGTTAGACGATGCGGATAACAGACAATCTTTTGAAGAAAATATTTTAGCATTAATAGAAGTACATAAAATTACAAATTTTGAATACCAACTGCCCGATGAATTTCGATTGGATGGATTATTAAAAAATTTTTCTAAAAATTTAGAAGAACGCGGCGTTAGTGTAGCCGTTTGTGATACAGAACATTTTTTGAGCAGACGATCCGAGCTTACAGAAATTTTTCAAGGCAAAAAAACTTTTTTGATGGAAACTTTCTATAGGAAAATGCGAACACGATTTAATATTTTAATGGAAGCGGATGGAAAAACGCCGCTTCAAGGACAGTTTAATTTTGACGCTGATAACAGAAAATCGCTATCGAAGACCGTAGTTTTACCAAAGCCCTACGCGATAAAAAAAAATGTTTCTGACATAATTTCTTTGCTCGAAAAGATGGAAATAAAAACCATTGGCAGGTTAGATGCTGAAAATTTTAATCACCCAACTTCGCGCGAAGAAGCACTACAATGTTTGCATCAATTTGCAGAACAAAGGCTTATTAATTTTGGCACGTATGAAGATGCTATGACGGTGCGCGATCCGTTTTTATTTCATTCGCAGTTATCTTTTGCGATGAATGTTAAAATTTTATCGCCACTCGAGGTTGTAAAGTATTGCGTTTCTTTTTGGGAAAAAAATCAAGACCACATAACGATTGCACAAATTGAAGGATTTGTGCGACAAATTATTGGTTGGCGCGAATATATGCGCGGAATTTATTGGGCAAAAATGCCTGATTTTGCAATGCTGAATTTTTTTGAACACAAAGCCAAATTGCCTCAATGGTTTTGGAGCGGCGAAACAAAAATGAATTGTCTTAAACACGCCATCAATCAATCGTTAGATTATGCTTATGCGCACCATATTCAAAGGTTGATGATAACCGGTGCTTTCGCGCTTTTACTCGGCGTTGATCCCGACGAACTTGACGCGTGGTATCTCGGTATTTATATTGATGCAATCGAGTGGGTTGAAATTACGAACACGCGAGGCATGAGTCAATATGCTGACGGCGGCATTGTAGGAACAAAACCATATGTTGGTTCAGCGAATTATATTGATAAAATGAGTGATTATTGCAGCGGTTGCTACTATAACAAAAAAGAAAAACTCGGTGAACGCGGTTGTCCTTTTAATAGTTTGTACTGGGATTTTTATCACCGACACACCCACAAATTAGAACGCAATCCGAGGATTGGAATGATGTACCCGATGTTGCGAAAAATGAATCCTGAAGATTTGGAAAAAATTTTAGAGCGGGCAGCATTCATAAAAGCAAATGTTGATTCACTCTAATTTTTACTCAAATCCCATTTCGAATAAAATTTGCTTTACGCGCTCTTGTGACAGCTCGACTAAATCAGCAATAATTTCGATTGAGAATTTTTTATTGACCCGCGCATTTCGAATAACATTTATCAGCCTTTTTTCGTCTCATTGTGCAACTCATTGTGCAACATCAATTTTAATTCCAGCTTTACGCTCTTGTTGTAATATTTGTTGTTCGATTCCCATTGTGAATGTGTTTCTGGTTATCTTACTAATTATTTCTTCAAATACAAGGTCATTTTCATCATTTAAACGAACATAATTTTTTAAAAAGTTTGCCACGGAACGGATTTTTTCAGGAGCAAACTTTTTTTCATGCAATTTTCTAAAAATTTCTACTTTTAGCTCAACTATGTTGATTTCTTCAGTTTTATTTAAAATTTGCATTTTTCCTTTTCATTTTTTAAGGTTATGAAAATTATAAAAAAAAATCGGGTTGCACATTTGCATATGCAACCCGACAGGGATTATAATTTGCTGATTTGAATGGGAATTTTTCATCCCATTGAATTACTTAGGGTTTGATAAAGATGGTGCGTTTAACGGCGTACCTGGCTCAACTTTCTTTTCTAAAACGTTACCTTTTATTGTTAAAACGCGTGATTGGTCACCCTCGTTTGTTTCAATTGTAACGGTTTTTGTAAACACACCAATACGATCTGTTGCGTAACGCACTTCAATATCTGAAGTTTCACCTGGCATAATAGGTTCTTTTTTGTAAGAAGGAACAGTGCAACCGCAACTACCACGCGCATTTTTGATTACTAACGGCTCAGTACCTGTGTTCTTAAATTTAAACTTGCGAAGTGGATCAGCATTTTGTTGGATGGTGCCGTAATCAACTTCTGTTTTTTCAAACGACATTACTGGACCACCTACTTTCGCTTGAGCTTGAGCACCAACTGCTAAAACTGCAGAAAACATAAAAATCGAAAACAACTTTTTCATGACTTAGTAATTATAAAGGTTCTATAAAAATTTAATAAAATTACAAAAAGAATTTAACGAAAATTTCAAAAATTATTATACGTTAAAATATGTTACAAAGTTAATGCACTTACTTATTACTACTTGTTAATACGCCGTTAAGTTTTGTTAGTCTTTTCTTTCTTAACTGTTTTTAACTTTTTCAAAACAAATTAAAGCAACTTTCATTTTTTGGGCAAAAGCATTAGCCCAACCATAACTTTTAATTCCCTGCACTCACATTTTTATCGCTAACAATACCGCGAATATATAATTTGTGCGGACTCGAAATATCGTTCGTTTCAACTGTAATTGTTTTTAAAAATGCACCTGATCGATGCGTATCGTACTTAACTTCTATGTACGATGTCTGATTCGGTTTTATCGGATCGGTTGACCAACGCGGAACTGTACAACCACAACTCGGAACAGCATTTTTTATAATCAACGCCGATTTACCGATGTTCTTAAATTTAAAATACCGAACGCCGTCACTCCCTAAAGGAATTACACCGTAATCAATTTCATTTTTATCAAAATAAATTGTAGGTACTAATTGAGCCTTCAAAACAATAGGAAGGAAAATTAAAAAAGCAATTATAAGTTTTGATTCGTTCATGCACTGATTATTTATTTTCTTAAATAATATGATACAAATTTAAATACAATTATTCTTTCCGCTTGTTAACAAAAATCAAAGAGATGTTATTGGCATTATAATTTTATTAATTTGTAATTTTAAAATTCTTAAAAACTAAAAAAAATCATTTTTAGTATTATTTGCGACAAAAAAACGCTTTCTAAAGTTTGCGAAACGTATTTTTGCGCTCAGTTAATTTTAAATTTATAAATAAAGAAAAATGTTCGTTACCACTAAAGACATTTCAAAACCCAACGCGATTTTAGTTTTAAACGACGGTACTGTTTGGCATGGAAAAGCTGTTGGCAAAATTGGCACTACTACAGGCGAAATTTGTTTTAATACGGGTATGACGGGCTACCAAGAAATTTTTACCGATCCTTCTTATTTCGGACAGATTTTAGTGGCAACTTCGGTGCACATTGGTAATTATGGTACGAAATCAGATGAAGTTGAATCGGACACGATGAAAATTTCTGGATTGGTGTGTTCGAGTTTTAATGTGAGTTTTTCGCGCGCCAAAGGAGATACTGATATTCAACAATATTTTGAGAAACAAAATATGGTAGGTATTAGTGATATTGATACGCGGGCTTTGGTGCGACACATCAGAAGCAAAGGTGCGATGAATGCTATTATTTCTTCGGAGATTTTTGATGTTGACGTTTTAATGGAACAATTATTAAAAGTGCCAAGTATGGAAGGTTTAGAACTTTCCTCGATAGTTACAACAAAAGAAGCCTATACATATGGCAATGAGGACGCGCCGATGCGCATTGCAGCTTTAGATTACGGTATCAAAAAATCAATCCTTAAAAATTTTGATGCGCGTCATTGTTTCGTTAAGGTTTTTCCTGCTAAAACAGAATTTAGTGTTTTAGAAGCATTTGAACCTACTGGCTATTTTATTTCAAACGGTCCTGGCGATCCGTCGGCAATGCCTTATGCAGTAGAGACTGTTAAAAAAATTGTTGCATCGGGTAAACCCTTATTCGGAATTTGTCTCGGTCATCAACTCTTGGCTTTGGCACTCGATATTCCGACTTATAAAATGCACAATGGACATCGCGGCATAAATCATCCTATACTAAATATTGTTTCTGGAAAATGTGAAATTACGAGCCAAAATCATGGCTTTGGCGTTAATCCAGACGTTGTACGCGCTAAATCAGATACCGTAGAAATTACACACGTCAACTTAAATGATGATACGATTGAAGGTATCAGACTAAAAAACAAACCCGTTTTTTCAGTTCAGTATCATCCAGAAGCATCGCCTGGCCCGCACGATGCACGATATTTATTCGATCAATTCGTGGATTTTATGCGCTAACTTTATTTAGAAATCGGTATCTGAATTATAAATTCTGTGCCAACGCCATCGGTACTGTCAACGTTTAAAACGCCGCCGTGACCTTTTTCAATAATTTCGTGTGAAAGAGATAAACCCAAACCTGTACCTTGTCCGGGCGGTTTGGTTGTAAAGAAGGGATTGAAAATTTTATCTTTTATATTTTCTGGAATACCTGCACCATTATCTTTTACGTGAATTAGAATATTATTGCCGACTCTTTCCGTCGTAACACTGACGCAAGGTTCATAGAGTTTCTGATGGTTTATAGGGTCCATCTTTGATTCCTTCAATCTACGTTCGTTTACTGCATAAAACGCGTTGTTGATGAGGTTCAAAACGACGCGACCAAAATCTTGTGGAATAATATTTACTTTTGGCAAGGACTGATCGAAATGAGATTCCATCGCCGTATTGAAATTTTTATCTTTAGCGCGCAAACCGTGATAACTCAATCTGAAATATTCATCCACGATAACGTTTATGTCCGTCAATTCTTTTATTCCCGTGCGTTCGCGCGAATGTTCCAGCATACTTTTTACTATGCTGCTCGCGCGTTTTCCATGTAAATTTATTTTTTCTTGATTCTGTTTTAAATCATCAAACAATTCAGTCATTAAAGATTTATCAATTTGGGGTTTTGTTATTTCTTCATTCAATTCTTTGACTAAATCAACAGATAACTCCGAGAAATTATTTACAAAATTTAATGGATTTTGAATTTCATGCGCAATGCCAGCAGTGAGTTCACCTAGACTTGCTAATTTACCGGAATGAATTAATTGCGTTTGAGTAGATTGGAGCTTCTCTAGCGAATTGTTAAGCTCTATTGTGCGCTCAGTCACCTTTTCTTCTAAAATTATATTTTGCTTTTTGATAAGTTCTGCTTGTTCTTTTACGGATTTCAACGCTGCCGCTTGCGCTACTTCTCGCTCTTTTTTATAAAGATTTATTCGGTCAGCCAATGCTAAAGAGAGCAAAGTCACCTCAATGGCAGATCCAATCTGCATTGAGTTAATATAGTACATAACAGGTAATATATTGACAGATTCGAGTATGGCTGCAATAAAGCCCACAATAAGGAAACTCCAAGCCACTAAATAAAATTTTGCTGGCGCATACCCTTTACGCAAAACCGTAACGCCAGAAATCAAAAAATAAAAAGCCATAAACAAAATACCCATTTGCGCCAACATTAAGGCAGGAATTTGAAATGGCGTAAAGACGAGAATCAAAACTAAAATCCCTACTCCAATAAATACATTAGAAACTTTATGTAGGCGCGGAACCAAACTCTGAGTGTGTAAAAAACTTCGCGTAAAAAGAGTGGCTGTTAGTATTGTAAAACCAGAGGATGCAACAGCATATTGATTAATTACAGGAAAATTAGGCCAAGCATATTCAAAGATATATTGAAAAATAGTTGACATAAACCACGTTATGCTAAATACGTAAGCCACATAAAGCAAGTAAATTTTTTCCTTAGTTGAGAAATACAAGAATAAATTATAGAGCAAAATAAGCAACATAAAACCTGTATAGATGCCCTGTATAAAATCTAAAAAATGCGTATCTTCCATAAAAGACTTAAGCGTACCAATTCTTAAAGGGAAAAAAAATGGCTGCATTGTCTTTGCTCGCAGGAAGTATGTTTGTTTTCCGCCATTGGGTATATTTAGTGGAAAAAGGAAAGTAGTCACTTTTACTAATCGGCTGGAAAAGGCATAGTTGTCGCCTGATAAAAAAACTTCTTTTACATGACCACTATCAACAGCATATAGCGCGATACTATCTATAAAAGCCGAACCCACTTGGAGGTAAAATGATTCATTTACTTCTTTAGCAACATCGAATCTAAACCAAACGGCGTCAGCAATACTTCCAAAGTTGGGTGCATTTTGGTTATAAGGTTTAAATTTTTGCTGATTTTCGAGTTGTAATATTTGCTCAATGTTCAGATAGTTGGCATCCTTAAAATAATAGGTGAATTTCCCTATAGGCTGACAATTATCACCGTCGTTTAAATGAGCTACTTCTTGAGAAAGTAATGAACGAAAAGACGTTAAAAAAATAATTAGTATCAGCAAAACTCTAAGCTTCATAAGGCTTTATTTAATGCGAAGTTACAACTATTTCAAAAATTTTTTAAGAAAAATTTTTTAAGAAAATTAAAATGTTTATCTTGCTTCAAATTTATTTGTGTTAATAAGTTTAACTTTTTACCAATTAAAAAAGTGAATACCAACAATCTAAAAGAAATAGAAGCCGAAGTTTGGAAACACGTCGAATCCTTACGTAATAATCCTCAAACGCGTTTACAGTTAACCGAAACTTTTTATCAAAAATATGGGAAAGGAGATACATCCCACCAGTATGGTTACGGAGAGTCTGCAATTTCTTTCTTAAAATGGGAGCAACGGGGCGTATTAAACTCGCCAACATTTAAACCACCCGGAAGTGGTTGGTGGAGTGAAGTGAATTTATGGCTTATAAACCATTCTGAATTAGCAGGGAAGGCTTACGAACTCGGGATACCTCCTACTGAACTCCCAATACCCACACAACTTTGGATTTCATTCATAAAAAATCCAAGTCCTGAAACTTGGTATCGCGCACACAACTCGAGTATCATTGATGGTTATTTTAAATATCTCCATTTGGCAGAAAAAGAAACCAAGCCTGAGCAGATTTTTATCAACATGGTTTTATATCGTTTATTGTTCGCTCAATCCTTAGTAGAAGGTGATTTTATTTTTCCTCAGCTTGCCAAAATAATTGCTAATCCAAGAGGAGGAGCTGTTGATTTTATTGTACATCTCGATGGTTTTTACCCTGAGCACTATCCCTTGACACAAGAAGAAATACAAGATATACTCGGTAGAGCACACAATTTAGAAGAATTTGGTGTGAAATTTTTAGATGATGTACTTGTAGAGCCTGAGTTGACTGGTCTATACGCAAAGGCTGCAGTTTGGAATTTGCAACCTGATTTAATTAAACTAATTGTCAATCATAAACCTGCTTATCCAGATAGTTTACCACCCTATTCTCAAAAAAAAGGGTGGCTTATAAATTTATTTGTTGCCATAAGGAAGTTTTTTTGGGGAGGTTCGTAAACCAACTATAAGCTTTGAGCAAACTTAAAAATAAATTGATTGTAAAAATGAATCCACAAAAGAAAAAAATTGCAATATTAGGTGGCGGTATGTCTTCATTAGCGGCTGCACACGAGTTGACTGATTATGAAGGCTGGCAGGAAAATTATGAAATCACGCTCTATCAAACAGGCTGGAGGTTGGGCGGAAAAACCTCAACGGGTCGTGGTAAAAACAATCGAATAGAAGAACACGGTATCCATGTTTTACAAGGTTGGTATGCTACAACTTTTCGACTATTTAGAAGCATTTATAGTGAACGCAAGAAAAACAACTTAGCACCAGATAGCCCCTTGCAAGATTTGTTTAAAGATGGTCTTCAAGCTAACAATTCGACTTTATTGACTGAATACATTCACGAATTGGGCAAATGGACAAATTGGCCGCTCATCTTTCCTCAAACGGATGAACTTCCAGGTGAAAGCGCACCTTTGCCTATGTGGGAATTGATGCGTAAAGGTATGGCAATGATGCTCGAAGTGGTTCTCGGTAGTCCTTATTCAAAAAGTACTAATCGAGTCAGCACTTGGATTCTCGACCATTATTTTCCAGAATACATCAATGGTATTGAACATAAACCAGCCGATAAACCGGGTTGTCTTTATAATTTAATAAAACCTTTCTTGGGCAAAGGCGGTTTTTTTGAACGTTTGTTTAAAAAAGAATTTCTCTATCTTATTCAAGCACTTCATTTGTCTAAACAAAATGTTACTGAAAATCATTATGAGCATCACAATAATATTTTAGATTTTATAGGAGAATATATTAAATCACTTGAAAATAAAGGACTACCTTATTTAAAAGACGAAATAGAAGAGCGACACATGACGGTAGGCATTTTTTTTGCCTATTACAATCTAAAAGGAATTCTTACTGATGTTTATAATCAAGATACAAATACTTTCGACTTTAAAGTAATTAATAAATATGACTATCGAGAATGGCTTGAAATGCAAGGTGCACCTCAGTGGTTGCTGAGCTCCGTAGTTGTGCGTTTTTTCTATACAGGTACATTTGCTAACCTCGTTAATGAAAAAGGAGGCGCTCTTGGAGCAGGCACGGCGCTTCAATTTTTCGCTAATTCCATCGGATATAAGGGTTCATTTGTATATCAATTAGTTTTTGGTACAGGAGATGTTTTGGTAATGCCGATGTATGAAGTGCTAAAAAATAGAGGTGTAAAATTTAAATTTTTCCATAAAATTGACCAAATTCATTACTCAGGAAGTGGTTCTATTGAGGAAATTTCATTTGCGGAACAAGTTCAATTGAATGTTCAAGATTATGATCCTGTTAAAAAAATTGATAAACTCAATGCTTGGCCTGCCGAGCCACTGTATGAACAAATTAATCCAGAAGCTGCTGCTAAATTAAAAGCAAGGAATATTAATCTTGAAGATCCATGGGCTGATTGGACAGACTTTAAAAAAGGGCAATTGAACATAGGAACTGATTTTGATGAAGTCATTCTTGGCATTCCCATTGGAACTTTGAAAACGATTTGTAACGAAATTATAAATAATGTGAAGGATGATAAATGGAAATTAATGGTTAATAATGTTCAAACTACACCTACACAATCCGCACAACTCTGGTTCTTGCCTTCAATCGAAGAAATGGGATTCGTTAATACAGATTGGGGGTTACCGCCTCAAAATGCAGCGGCAAATGTAGTTGTTTATCAAAATCCAATGTACTCTTGGTTGGATAGTTCACTCGTTTTGCCGAATGAAAACTGGCCACTAAACCAAACGCCGAAATTCATAGCCTACTTTACAGGACCTTTTGTCTTGAGAAATCCTTTGCCGCCATTTTCCAATCATCAGTTCCAAGCCAAAGAAACTCAGCGGCTGATGGACGTATTTGAACAATGGTTAGGCGATAATGCAAAATTGTTTTGGCCTTCTGCCGCTACTTTACAATATCCAAAAGGAATTAATTTTCAATTACTCGCCGACCCTGACAACCATACAGAAGGATATGACCGATTTGCTAATCAGTATTTTCGAGCTAATGTGCGACCCACTGATCATTACACTCTTTCCGTGCCCAATAGCGACCAGTTTCGTTTAAAAACAGATAAAAGCGGATTTGAAAACCTCTTTCTTTGTGGAGATTGGATTGATTTTGGTGCCAATGTAGGTTATATTGATGGCGCTATTCAATCAGGTTTGCAGGCAGCTCAAGCACTTCGAAACAAAATTGGTTTATCTGGACACAAAGAAATTTGGTAAATACTAATGCTTTAAAGTAAACGTTTATAGGGAATAAATTCCTATCTACCATTTACTTTTCTAAATCGCTTAGTCTCCCCAGTTTATTATTGCAATTTTACAAAAACACTCAAATTTATACTTCTGCCATAAATCGGTTCGTAAAGTGTTTTATACGTTGGGATTGGGTTATTTAGTGAATAAATCGGTTCAAATTTTTGTTGACGAACGTCTAAAAGATTTTCACCATTAAGAGTTAAGTTAAACTTTTTGAAAATGCGCGTTGCATTCAATCCAAATAATATAAAATCGGTTGTAGTAGTTTGAATTCCATTTGATTCAACGGGTCTGTACTGAACACCGTTATAGATGGTACTTAATCCTAATTGCCATTTATCTGGAATTTCGTACCCCATTTTTAAAATAATTCTATTAAGAGGAGTATATGGCAAATAGATAGCGCCACCCTCTTTTTGCCATTCAGGTAGTGTGAAAGTATAATTGAATTGTAATGCTATATTTTTAATTTGCGCCGTTACTAAATTGTCAATGCCACGCGTTAGAATTGGATGCGATTCGTTGTAAGCAGTATTATAAATTGGAGTTTGTGGAACTCTGTAATTAATATTTAAAAACAAAGGATCAACTATCAGCGTCGCAAAAAAAGTTTGGGCAAAACTAATTTTTGTTTCGCTGTTTATCTTTTTAGAATAATTCCATTCTAAATTGCCGCTGAAAGATTTTTCACCCACAGTATTGGCAGGGAAATAAGCCTGTCCATCTATAATAGAACTTCCGTTAACAGTATAAAACGGTTGCGTCCAATTCTGAGATTTATAACCCGAGTTTAAACCTGCACGAAAACTTAAATCCTTGCTCTGTCTGTATACTACATTTAAACTCGGTAGAACGTAATTGTTGCTTAAACTTGCACTTATGGGCGTGTGATTTAGTTCAACGTGTTCGTACCTTAATCCAAAATCTGCACTCATTTTTTTAGAAATATTGGTTGAAAATTGAGTGAAAGCACTACCAGTAATCGGATTATAATTAAAAAAAGATGTGGAGTAATTTTCAAACAAATCAACATTAAACGAAGTGCCAAATATGATTTTTGATTTTTTTCCCAGATAGTGAAGGTAATTTAGCTCCGAAAAATAATTTATCTGTCTTCCAACTCCATTTGGAATTATTACTGGTTGAGTTCCGTATTTGGTAACAAAAGAAGTCACGGGATAAAAATTAAAATAACTCGCAGATGATTTAACAGTTAGTGCATCTTTACCAGATGCTTTTAAAGTATAAATAACATTGAATGAATGCCGCTCAGTTTGAAAACTGTTAGAATTGTACACCGTATCAACCTGCTTTTGATAAGTTTGGAATTCAGTATTCTTTCTTCCTTCCGAAACAAAATTATAACTCAATTGCAAATCACTTTTTTTACCCAATTGAATAAATAGTTTTGGATGCAGCGTAAAATTTCGCATTTTAGGGATTGCAATATATTTATCATCATCAATACTCTCAGCGTTTTGATCCGTAAATCCAACAAAAAAAGTAGCAGCTAATTTTCCTTTTTTTGAAGAAGAATAAAAATTGAGATTCGTTTCATTAAAGGTAGATTGGTTCAAAGTCATTACTGTTTCTGTAACATCACTCGGTTTTTTGGAAATAAAATTTATCATTCCACCAATCGCACCACCGCCAAATACGGATGATGCGCCTTTTATGATTTCTATTTGCTCCACATCGAGCGGTGGTAATTGCGAGATTCCAAAATTTCGGGCGTAATCATTGTAAATAGGAATTCCATCGCGCAAAATTTGCGTGTATTTTCCTTCCAAACCAAAAAAACGAACGTCTGAATTTGCTGTAATAACAGAAGTTTGTTGAACTTGAATGTTTGATACTTCGCCTAAAATTTTTGAAACATTTGCAGGATTTAAATTATTCGCGCTACGCAAATCTTTCTGATTAATCACAAGAAATTTAGTTGGTGAGTCTTCCAACTTTGTCAGCATGCGTGTAGATTCTAAAATTACTTTTTGTGAAATATCTTTAGGACTTAAATAAATTTTCTGATTTACTACTCCATCTTTCGGAACTATTAAAGTTTGGGTCACAACAATAAAATTATCAGCAGCAAAGCTAAACGTGTGTATTCCTTCTGATAAATTTAAAAAAGTAATTTTACCTAAATAATTTGAAGCCTTGATTGCAGTATCGCTATCAACTCTTATCAAAACATTGGATAGTAGATTGCCTTCATTTGCATCCGTGATTTCAAAATTAATTTTATTTGTTTGCGCTTGAACAGTCAAACCGAAAAAAACCAAGGCAATACATAATAAGTAATTAAATTTCATTTTTAAAATTTTTTACACGTTCAGGGGATGGATTAAAAACGATTGATTATACTTTTAGTGCTTTACCTTAAATAAATTAACACGTTGAAAGCCAGTTTTAACTAAAAAAACCTGTTAACATAAAAAAACAAGTATTTTTTATGCGGAAAAGCGTTAAATTTCAAGAATTATTTGTCAAATTCATTGAGAATAAATAATTTAGCGTCATGTTCGGTTTACAGAACATTTTTTTTTCTATTTAACACTATTTTTTAACAATTCTACAATTACACTATGGGATCAAATTCCGCTCGTAATGCAACTTATTTACTTATACTCGGTTTGTTAGTCGGCTTAGGTTTTTTAGTAAAAAGAAAAGTTGACCAAAGCAAATTGGCTACATCTACTTTAGAAAGTACGCCTTCTACGCTTTCAAATTCGCCCGCACTATCGGACACGTCGTATAGTTTAAGCACTTCGGCTAATCCAACATCTATGCACTACGATTCAACCCACAATTCGCTTGATGGTAAAATCGTGAGCAGTAAACCAACTTCTTACAACGAAAAAAGTGTAAAAGGTAAAGCTAAACATGAATCAATTGCTGCCAATTCGATGATGGATGACAATGCTTTAAGCACTGCTGAACCGTTATCGGTTGCAACTACAACACCAAAAGTAACATCAAAAGGTATTCACAAAAAAGCTGTCGGTACAGTTGTTCACTCCAAAGGAGTAAAACACACGGTTGTTACTAAAAAAGATAACGCCACAGCAAAAGGCGATTTTGAAGTTATAGCTGGTACTTTTGCAAGTGCTGATAACGCAAAGGCATTGGTCGCTAAGTTAAAAAAATTAGGCTACACCAAAGCAGAAGCGATTAAAGCTGAAAATTCGATGAATACACAAGTCATTGCAGGAAAATATAAATACAAAGGTGGTGCTGAAGCAGCAGTGCGCACATTGAAAAAAGATAAAATTGACGCTTTGATAAAAAAGAAGTTGTCAGTGCTTTTGAAAGCTGAAACGGTTACTTCAACGGGTAATCAAGCAGCGTCCTAATTTTATTTTCGTTTTAAAAACTTTAAAAAAGCGCCTCGTTTAAGGCGCTTTTTTAATTTACACCGGATTTAACACGAAATAAGTTTTGGTTTTAAAATAAGTTTAATGGAGTTTATTTTCAGTTTTATTTAGATCCATTAATTTTTATTCTGAATGTTTATGAAATCTATATTTCGCTTTAAACCCGCAAATTTTGTGCGTTTTACAGCAGATTTTTTAAAAAGGTGGTTGAATACTTCTTCAGTTATTTCAAGCCACTCATTTTTTTTCATGGATAGTAAGTCTTCAGTGGGCTCAAAAGCTAATTCAGAATGTTTTGTCGCAAACCGATTCCAAGGGCACACGTCTTGACAAATATCACAACCGAACATCCAATTCTCCATTTTATCTTGATATTCAATGGGCAGAGCATCGCGCAATTCTATCGTTAAATAAGAAATACATTTGGTTGAATCGAGTAAATAACCGTTTGGTGCAATCGCATTTGTTGGACAAGCCTCAATACATTTTGTGCAAGTGCCGCAATAATCTTTCATCGGCGCATCGGGCGCAAGTTCTATGTCAATAATAAGTTCTGCTAAAAAAAAATTAGAACCCGCTTTCGGGTTAATTATAAGTGTATTTTTTCCAACCCAACCCACACCAGCACGATTAGCCCAATCGCGCTCTAAAACTGGCGCCGAATCAACAAAAGCGCGACCATTCACTTCTCCGATTTGTGAATTTATAATTTCTAAAAGTGATTTAAGTTTATTTTTTATTACATGGTGATAATCTTCCCCATAGGCGTACATCGAAATTTTGGGTGCAGTCTCATCAGTTTGTTTTTCGGGGTTATGATAATTAAACATAAATGAGACTACCGTTTTTGCACCATCTACTAAAAGTGTTGGGTCAATCCGTTTATCAAAATGGTTTTCCAAGTAGTTCATTTGTCCATGCAAACCTTTATTGAGCCAAGCTTCTAATCGTTTTGCCTCCACATCCATCCGTTCGGCTTTTGCAAAACCGACAAAACTAAACCCCAATTTATACGCTTCGTCGCGAATAAACTGGGTGTATTTTTCTTTTTGCATAGCTAAATTGAATTAGTGCGTAAACCAAGGCGAAGGATCAATATGTACGCGCTCAAGCCAAAGTTCAAAATGTAATTCGGGATCGTTTGTGAGTAAATTTACGCCCGATTTGCCAATCGTTTGTCGCGCTGAAACGGATTGACCTTTAGAAACTGAAACCGCACTTAAGTGTGCGTATACTGTATAATAATTTCCGTGCTGTAAAATAATAATTTGTCCCAAACCAGGGATAGTAGAAACTACAGTAACAGTGCCGGCTGCTACCGAATGCACTTCAGCACCAGGCGCAGTTTTAATATCAATACCATTATTAAGCGATTCAACTTTATTTAAAACTTGCTGTTTGCCAAAGCCACGAACCATTGAACCATTTACGGGCGGCTGCAATCTACCTTTATTATTTCTAAAATCCGCCGAAAGTTCTAATGTTTCGCGTGAATCGGTCAATACATCTTCCGTCGGTGCAACGGTTGGTTTGTCTATAATCACTTTTTCTTTTTGCTCTTTGGTCTTTGCATTTTGCTTTTTGATTTTCAATTCTGCTAAACGGTCGGATTCTTCTTTCAATCGTTTTCGTTTGGCGTTTGCTTCTGCTTTTCGAGCTTCAATTTCAACAGAAATTAAATTTTCTATCGCATCGTTGAGTTTGATATTTTGTTTTTGTGCCGATTTTAAATTTCCTTTAAGTTTTAATTCATCGTTCTTAAGCGCAATTGCCATTTTAATTTTTTCGCCACGCTCGATTTGTAAAATCGCTTTTTGCGTTTCTAAACCAATTTTTAGACTATCTTTTGTTTTTCTCTGCGCTAAAAGCGCCGAATTTTTATTAGTGAGTGTTTGTGTTATCTGAGCGATTAAATCGGCTTGGCGTTTTCTAAATTTTTCGTATTGTCTAAAATATTGCCACCGCTTATACGATTCGGAAAAACTTTTAGAGGCAAATAAAAATAGAAGCGAATTACTTGGTACGTGCATTCGGTATGCTTTACGGAGCATTTGACCAAACTCGAATTTCAATTTAAACAAATCATCGTTGAGCGCAATGATGGCAGTATCTGTTCTTGAAATAATGCTATCCGTTAAAACTAAATCGTCTCCTAAATTTATAATGAGGTTTTGTCTGTCTTCAATCTGATTTTGCAAAATTTCTGCGCGCAAATTCGCGCCCGACTTTTCAACTTGTGTTTGTTGCAACAGCACTTTATTTTGTTCAATTTGCTGCAATAGTTTTTGCCGCTTCACTTCTAACTCTATGCGGTCGTTTTGAGCAGACGCAACAGAAGTGAGCATTAAAATAAAACCAAAGATTAAAAGTATTTGCAGGCGAAGCATATAAGCAGAAAGTAAACTAAAGTGTTTTTACGTTGCAAATTTACATTGGGTTGCGCAAAATGCCTCACAACCCCTCTTTATTAATTCCGTAGGAATTTTGCTTGTTCAAATTTTTCCGTTTTGGTTTTCTTCAACACCAAAACAAAATAATCGAATATAGGCTCACGTTTTTTTAAAATTACATGACTAATTTCAATGCCTTGATTTTTGAAAAGCGATTCGTATTGCTGCAATGTGTATTGATGCGGATGTAAAATATCACCAGGTAACGCAGCAAAAATGCGTTGCAGTATTTTTGAACGATGCGCATCTACAGAAATGATGAGTGTGCCGTCGTCTTTTGTCGCTTGAACCAAAATTTCAACGGCTTTATTCAAATTTTCTACATGATTGATGGCGTTCAAACAAAAAACATAGTCGAACAAACCAAAACCCTCAAAACTTTCAATACTTTGATTTAAAAAATGCGCTTGTTTGTAATCGCCTATAACAAATTGAGATACATTTTTTGTGTAGGCTTCCATCAAAGGATCTAAACCAATAACGCTGTGATTATCTAAAACGGTAAAAATACCAGCCGGTCCGCAACCTGCATCGAGAATGAGTTTTTGCTCTTTGGAAATATCTAAAAGGTGTCCGAGTTGAATATCGTGCAAAAAATTGCGCCAATACTGCATTTTCCATAGCAAGTACGCTTCTTTCGGTTTGTTCCTAAGATACCGTTTCCACCATAAAATTTCAAAACTTTGTGCAATTTTCCACCGCCATTGACTCATAATGATATAATTTAGTAAGAAATAAGTGTTAGGGAATAGGGAATAATTAATAGGGATAACATTTTAATAAATCAAGCCAGAAACTAATTTATCAATATTTTTCCTTATTCCTTATTCCCTATTATTGCTACTGTTAAACGGCTGATACATATAAGTTCGTGGTCTTCGTTCTTAATTTCTATGTTCCAAACGTGCATAGTTTTACCCACGCGAATCGCTGACACTTTTCCATATACTGTTGTTCCTTCCGCTGCAGATTTTAGATGATTCGCATTTATCTCAACACCCACAGGTCGTTGTTTCGCGAGGTCTGCAATGCACAGCGTACTTGCAATACTTCCTAAAGATTCTGCTAAAGCTACTGATGCGCCGCCGTGCAAAATCCTGAAAGGTTGAACAGTATTTTTATTGACGGGCATAGATGCTGTAATATAATCATCGCCAATTTCAGTATATCTAATGCC
>JAYVVO010000636.1:0-2537 GCA_043786955.1 Saprospiraceae bacterium | reverse complement strand
GCGCGTTATCGACAACAGCAGCCGTAGAAAGTGCCTGCACACCAAAAGGTTGTTTGGGCGAGAACTGCCAAATTTCAGTATTGGCTATAAAAACATTTCTATTGTAAACACCCACTTGCCAACAGTATGTTTTGCCAAATTCCAAATCTCTGCCATTGCTCCCATTGATAGAATAATTACTTTCGCTATAATTATTAACTTGAGCCACAGGCACATTTTGTTGCAATGCTTGCCCACACGTCTGACCCGTTTGCAATTCAACTAATTTCATAGCATAATTGTACGGAATATCCAAAATAGGCATTGGCGGAAGCCACGAAAGCACAGGATTAATATCTGTTATAATTTCTTTATCATCGGGATAAACGAGGCGCGGTGGCGTGAGTGGTTGCGATTCTACTTCCGAACAAAAGCGCGTGTTAGGGTTGTTGTTGAACATATAGCACATATTGAAATGACCAAAAGGCAGCACGCCAAAATCGCGCAGGCGTTTACCTTCTTCGTTGCTTGCAAAACGTGCGCTTTTTTGCCATTCCATCACAACACCGTTCTGAACCTCGCTCGATTTTAAACTGATAATGGCAGATTGATAACTCACAATAGCTTCGCCATTGAGCTTGCTTAACACAATACTGATAAACCCTTGCGCATTACCTTGCGCTTGGGTATTAATGACACTGAATTGAAAAACACGATCTTGGGAAAAAACACCTTCAAAAAGCGGTTGAACAATGAACCGAACTTGCGCCTTTATCGCAAAAAAATTTGCTAATAAAGCAATTAAAACAATTAATTTTTTCATGTGTGTATCATTTTAAAACATCCTTTAAAATTTATTTCGCTTGAATTTATTTCGCTTGTAATTTTCTAAGAACCATTTTACTTTTTCTGTATTAACACTTATCTTTTTGATAATTTTTGTATGGAAATTGGGGAGCAGCTTAGTGCAAAAGCCATTTTACTTTTGCACTATTTTATGTTTTTTCCCTCGATGTCAATTAACATTTTGCAAAAAATTTTTTTCGCGTTTTACTTTTTAATACTTATCTTTTTGCTGTTTTTGTCCAAAAAATGGGGAGCAGCTCATTCAAAATTTTTAGAGCATCTCACTTTCGATTCTTAGAAATATATTCTTCAAATTTCCAGTAGTCATTTTCTTCCAAGTATCTTATATTTTCAATATTTTTATAAAACAACTTCACAAGATTTTTTGGCATCTTGGTAGGTTTTACACTTTTTAGATTTATTGAAATAGGCAGTAAAGTGGTATAAACATGATTATAATTAAATTTTAAAAAATCTGGAAATTCAATTGGGCAACTTGAAAAAGTAAATTTTGCTTCTATTTTATAGCATTGCCAATAAAAAAAATCATTAATCTCTTTATATCTTGTTTTAAAATGCTGTTTGACTCTAACACTATCTGAAGTTTTTTTCATAACAAAATAATCGTCCGAAAAAACACATAACGAATCCAGTTGGCAATGAGAATTTAAAATACTTTTTTCCATCTCTCCTGAATAAAGCGTGTCATTAAAATAATAATAATCTAAACCCCATAATGATTTATCTTTAGTCTCAAAAAAAAATTTAACATAAATAATTTCACCACATTTCTGGTTACAGGTTTGAGCTGTAATAGAAAGAAGTGGCAAAAAGCTGCCAATAGCTAAAAACAATAAATTTTTTTTCATATTTTTTTATTGTTTTTAGTTTTTGTAATTTCATTCAATTTATCTATTAATTTGTTATTATTTGTCCTAGAGAATTTAGCAACAGGCATAGTTTTTAGAGCATCGGATATGTTTTTTTGATTCAAACCCTGTTCTTTAATTCCTTTATCTACATTTTTGTATACAAAAATACCTCCCGACTTTAAATGACCAGGTTCTTGATTACTTGGGTCAATTAATTTTTTTGTTTCTTCAGACGCATTTGGGTGATTGTGTATAAAATCATGGAATAGTTCATGGGTGTTAGCATGGGTGTTAAATTTAGAATTTGCCCTAAGTATTCCTGTCGTAGAATTAGCCATAGTTATTCCCGTTACATTTCCATCTTTATCATAATTTGTAACCTCATCAAACTTCTCTAATAAAATTGCTCTCGGATCTTGGAGGTGCCCAGGATATGAGGCGTTTGCGATAGAAACTTTTGATAAAGCTTCGATTTTAGATTTAACGCTTATTGGAATTATATTTATTTCAAGATCTACTTTATTCCCTTTTTCGTCAAAGAAGTCTTGTTTGTTAAATTCTTTCATTATCCCCTCTTTAACCTCCATAGCTTGCTCAAGAGTAAAGCGTTGATCATAGGTTTTGATGGGCAAGTTTTTAGGGACAAAATATAAATCAATCATCATGGTATTGTTGCCCGTTAAAATATCTATTTCCCGAACTCCCTCTAATCCATCTAAATCTATGGATTGGATTGGGGAATTAGAAGCAAATTGATATTGCGACAATTCAGGAAACTTCCGTCCAATTGGGTCCAAACTTAAGAATCTACATCCCTTCTGGTCATAAATCCGCATGCCA
>JAYVVO010000635.1:0-7270 GCA_043786955.1 Saprospiraceae bacterium | reverse complement strand
CTATGAGAATTTTATTTTTAACCTGGTTATTGGGATTAAATTTTTTTTTGTGTGTCGTTCATTCACAGAATGTTTCTTACAGCAATGTCACCGATGCTTTAGAAAACGCAGCTTACAAACAAGAAGATTTACTCATTCGCGACGATTTAGACAGCACGCTTTCAAATGCGCGAACTATAAAACTACTCGATTTAAACACTGCAACAATCAAAGAATTTGAATCGTTGGGTGTAATTTCTAAATCTGATGTAGATAAAATAATCATGCATCGCGATAGTTTTGGTAATTTTATTTCTGAGTACGAGTTGCAAACTTTTTTAGATTTACCAACCGTTTTGCGTCTTGCCCCATTCGTAACCTGTTTTGTATCGAGCGAAAAAACACAATTGCCTTTTAAACAGTGGTTCTTAAAAGGTAATTTTAAATTGATGTTGCGCACTGCACAAAGATTAGAGCGCGCCAACGGTTACGACACCACGAAAACAAAAAAAGGCTATCTCGGCGATCCGTTAAATAATTTTATTCGATTAAACTATTCTTTCAAAAATTTAGTTTCGTATGGCATAACGCTCAAAAAAGAATCGGGAGAACCTTTTAAAAATGGATTTGATTTTACGAGCGCGCACATTCAGGTGAATAATGTGTCACTCAAACTAAAAACAGTTTGCCTTGGCGATTATGCCGTTACACTCGGTCAAGGTCTCATTTTAAATTCTGGTTTTTCGCTCGGTAAAGGCTCGGCGGTTTTGAACATCGAAAAAAATAATGCACCTATTCAAGCATATTCTGGAAGTGATGAAACGCATTTTATGCGCGGTGCTGCTTTACAATATCGCTTGACAAATACTTTGGAACTTATAACATTCGCATCTTATCGTCGGCGCGATGCCACCGTTTACGATTACTCTGCGCTGACAACGCAACCTACCGAACCATTTGTTACCGTGTTTGAACTCACAGGGTTTCACAGAACGCAAACTGAAATTGCCAATAAAAATGATATTGGTTTAACATCGGTCGGGTTTCAGTTAAAGAAAAATTATTACTACGGGAGCATTGCAATAAACGCAGCACAACAAAATTTTGATACGCGCATTCAACCACCGAACGATGTCTACAACGCATATCATTTTGCTGGAAAATCGCTCGCGAATATTTCTTTAAATTATACTTACACCTATTACAACGCGCATTTTTTTGGGGAAACAGCTTTGAGTGCGCCCGGAACTTGGGCAACTATTAACGGAATGTTACTCAGTTTAGACAAAAAACTCAGTATTTCTGTTTTGCAGCGCTACTACGATAAAAATTATCAAACGGAAGGCGCGCGTTCTTTCGGCGAAAATACGCGCACGCAAAACGAAAGTGGTTTGTATATTGGCGCTGAATACGATTTTAATAAAGACTTAATTTTTTCTGTTTACGCGGATGTTTGGCAATTTGCCGCGCCAAAGTTTAACGTAAGTACTCCTTCAGATGGACACGAATATTTTTTTAAGACAGAGTATAAACAAAAGTTTGAAGTATGGTCGCTGCAATTTAGAAATCACTCAAAACAAGAAAATAAGCCTTTAGTTTTGAATGAAAAAGTACACGACTTGATTGATAAAACGCGCAATACGTTTACTTTACTTTACGCTAACAAATTTACGCATCATTTTGCCTTTCAGGAGCGATTAGATGCGTGTACTTATTCAGACCAAAACATTACGCAATTTGGTTTTGCTTTAAGCAGCAATCTCAACTTTCATGCACTCGAAAATAAATTTATTTTGGGCGTGCACGCCGCTTATTTCGATACGCCGAATTACCAAACTGCTATTTTCGTCTACGAAGATAATATTCAAAATGCTACTCTCATCGAACCGTATTATTACAACGGCGTTCGTTTCGCTTCAACCGCGCGATATAATTTTGTTCGTGGGAATACTTTAGAGTTGCGCGCCGCAGTGACTGAGATTTTTAATAAAACTTCTATTGGCTCTGGTTTAGAAACTATTAATGCGAGTCATAAAACGGATATTGCGTTGCAATGGCATTTTGCGTTTTAAAGTCTTGAGCTTTGAGCTATGAGCTGTGAGCTAACTCTCGCGAATTGTAGCTCATAGCTCATAGCTTTTAATTATCTTTGTCAAAATTTTGGTGTATGTTTTTAGAGCCAGCCTTTAAAGGGCAACGACATGGTTGGATAGAAGTTATTTGTGGTTCCATGTTTTCGGGTAAAACGGAAGAACTTATTCGGCGTTTACGCCGTGCAGAAATTGCGCGACAAGAAGTTTTTGTTGTTAAACCTCATATTGATACTCGGTTTGATGCTGAAAAAGTTGTTTCACACAATTCTAATACTATGGTAGCAACACCGATTAAAAATTCGGAAGAACTGCTCGAATTACCCAACACAATTAATGTTCTGGGAATTGACGAAGCCCAATTTTTCGATACAGACCTCACAGAAGTTGTGCAGATTTTATCTTTACGCGGCATTCGTGTCATCGTCGCGGGATTAGATATGGATTTTCGCGGTATTCCGTTCGGACCAATGCCACAACTTTTAGCTGTTGCAGAGTATATTACAAAGGTCCACGCCATTTGTCCGCATTGTGGAAATTTAGCGACACACAGTTATAGAAAAGTTTTAGAATCAAAAACAGTTATGTTAGGCGATAAAAATGCGTATGAGCCGCGTTGTAGAACATGTTATAGTATGGGAAATATTTTAGAATTGCGCTAAGGAACGAGAAACAAATAAAATCAACCATTAGAATTATTCTTTTACGATCATAATGCCCATCTTTTGCGTTCAATATTACCTATATCCGCCTTAAAAGATGGGAATTCCGACCAAAAAATAATTAACCCTACTGTCAGACTTTATTTGTTTCTCATTCCTAAAAGTTTTTGTAGTCTATGATGTAAGAAAACGAAACGCCACCGATAAAATACCAATCTTTTCTGTTCGGATTTCCATTGATGCTCACGCCATCAATATAATCCGAAAAAGTTGGACGCCAACCTAAATCAATACCAAAACAATAATTTTCATTCATGCGATAGTTAAACCCCAAACCAAAGGATGGGGTGATAAATGAATTTTTAGCACCAGCTTCTGGAAAAGGGTAGGGTATTCTATCAGCTGGTGCTATTGGCAAGCCATCCGTTGAAGCAAATCCAACACCAATAAATACAAACGGCGAAAATTTTTGCGTAAACAAATTGTATATTCTTTTGTAAGAACTTTTTTCATCCAAAAAATGCCATTCGCCACCAATATAAACTTCTCGGAGATTGTTGTCAAATGCAAACCCGCGCAATTGAATACCAGGGTCTTTTGAGTTTGCATCCGAGCCCGTCAATCTGCCAATATTAAAACCCGCTTTAAGTGTAAATTGGTTTTGAAAATTGTATTTAATGAATGCGCCGTAAGACGGTTTTGTCTCTCTGAGATTCAATGCATCGTCCGAAACGTCACCTTCATATACCGAACCACCTACTAAAATGCCGACTTCATAAGTTTGGGCAGCAACAATGGAAGCTGTAAGCAAAAAAATAAAAAGAAAACTATTGAGTTTTATAAATCTCATTTTAAATTTAGAATGAAAATGTTTGCAATGAAAAAGTAAGATAAAAGTAGATAAATTGAAGCAATTTTTTTGGAGGATGGCTTTGTGCATATAGATTTAAAACGCTATTTTAACAATATTTGTTACTTTAGTATATGTAAGATATAATAAAAAATTCTTAGTCTCAAATTAAAAGTACAACTTTTTTTTAGAAAAAAAGGTAAGTCGTAGTACTTTCCTTCGCTTAGCTAAAAGTTAAATAAGAAAAATATCAACCCTTTCGGTCAAAAACCTAAGGGTTCTGTTCCAAATTTCCTGAGCAGTATTTAGGTTAAGGCGATTATCAGAAAATTTAGTTTTAAACATACTACCAACCTGCGGAATGTGTGTGTAATTTTGTAGACTTTTAGAATAGTTATCAAACCTGTTTTGAAAACCTAACAGGTTTAAATTTTACTGGTTGCGCATGGAAAAACCACAATACGCGAAGCGCGATAATACAACGGGAAAAAATGGAAGCCGTAACGGCACGACGAATATGTCGAGTTTGTTGGTGGGTAAATTACAGCCGCAAGCGGTGCCGTATGAAGAAGCCGTTTTGGGTGCTATCATGTTGGATAAAAATGCTTTGCCTGTTGTGCTGAATGTTTTGCGACCAGAAACATTTTATGTGTTGGCGCACCAAGAAATTTACCGTGCAGCATTCGATTTATTCAGAGAGTCGAAACCTATTGATTTGCTGACGATGCAAGACAAACTCACAACGATGGGAAAAAGTGAGGCGACAGGTGGTGCATATTATTTGGCGCAACTCACAAATAAAGTTACTTCCTCGGCAAATGTAGAATATCATGCGCGTGTGATTGTGCAGAAATTTTTACAACGCGAACTCATTCGCGTCAGTACACAAGTGATTGAACAAGCGTATGACGAGACGACGGATATTTTTGATTTGCTCGATCAGGCTGAGCAAAATTTATTTGCCGTGACGGAAACAAACCTTAGTCGCTCGTTTCACGGCATTGATACGCTCGCGCCCGAATTTTTAAAACAATTGGATGAACTCGCGAAAAAAGGCGACGGTATAACAGGTATTCCTATCGGATTTACAAAACTCGATAAACTTACAGCGGGTTTTCAACGCAGCGATTTAATAATATTAGCCGCACGACCAGCGATGGGTAAAACGGCGTGTGCGCTTTCGATGGCTTTGAATGCGGCGATGGATTTTAAAAAAGCAGTGGCGTTCTTTACATTAGAGATGTCGAGTTTGCAAATTGTGCAGCGTTTTGTGTCAAACATTGCAGAATTGGATTCGAATAAATTACGGACGGGAAAAATGGAAGGGCATGAATGGGAACAATTGAAACAAGGCATTGAAAAATTGAGCAAAGCACCGATTTTTATTGACGATACGCCTGGCTTAAACGTTTTTGAATTGCGCGCAAAATGCCGCAGACTGAAAGCGCAACACAATATTGAGTTGGTAGTCATTGATTATTTGCAATTGATGACGGCTGGAACGGATAATAATCGCGGTGGCAATCGAGAGCAAGAAATTTCAACCATTTCGCGCGCCTTGAAAGGTTTGGCGAAAGAATTAAATATTCCTGTTATTGCGCTTTCGCAACTTAGTCGTGCGGTTGAAACGCGTGGCGGTCAACGTAAACCGCAATTGAGTGACTTGCGCGAATCGGGTGCGATTGAACAAGATGCCGATATTGTAGCGTTTATTTATCGCGCCGAGTATTACGGTTTAACAGAAGACGAGGACGGTAACTCCACAAAAGGTATGTCGGAAATAATTGTGTCGAAACACCGTAACGGTTCGCTCGAAAATATACGCATGCGGTTCAGAGGCGAATACGCGAAGTTTGAAGATCCGGACGATTTTAATTTTGGTAGCATTGATGCCAATTCTATTATCACGCGACAATCGCGCATGAATGATGATGAGAATATTCCTTTTTAATTATTAATGATTAATGGCAAGCGAGATTGACCATTAACTATTAGCCATTAACCATTAACCATTAATTAATTGAAACATTTAATAGCACCTTCGCTCATTGCAGCCGATTTTACAAACCTGCAACAGGAAATAAATTTAGTGAACAATGGCGTAGCAGATTGGTTGCATTTTGACGTGATGGATGGACGGTTTGTACCGAATATCACGTTCGGTTTTGTGGTTTTGGAAGCTGTAAAAAAAATGTGCCACAAACCCATTGATGTGCATTTAATGATTTTAGAGCCAGAAAAATACATCGAAACTTTTTGCGCAGCTGGTGCAAATTCCATTTCTGTCCATTATGAAACGTGTCCGCACATTCATCGCACACTTACACAAATTAAAAATGCTGGTGCGCGCGCAAGCGTGGCAATAAACCCTGGCACACCCGTCAGTGTTTTAGAAGATGTTCTCGAACTCGCTGACATGGTTTTAATTATGTCCGTCAACCCAGGTTTTGGTGGACAGAAATTTATTTATCAAAGTATAAATAAAGTACAAAAACTGCGCGATATGTGCGACCAACGCAATTTAAATACATTGATTGAAGTGGACGGCGGCGTAGGAATGCAGAATGCGGAAGTTTTGCTCAAAGCGGGTGCCGATGTTTTGGTGGCGGGTAATTCTGTTTTTGGCGATGCCAACCCTATGGAAGCGATGCAACGTTTGAAAAATATTTACTAAACCCAAATCTTCTAAGAGCAAATGACAAATGTCAGAGCGCAAAAACCAAATAGCAACTGGCACATAGCAAAGTTTTCCTTTTTGAATTTACCCTTTCCTCTTTGGTTTTTGCCTTTTGCACTTTGTATTCTTTACGCGAGACACGGTTATGTATTTGGTTCGAGCGATCAATCCGAGACTCTGCCTTATGTACTATGGCTCAATAATCATAACCTATATCCTTCCGATTTTTTTCTTCAAAGCATCATTCAAAAACCTTTTAACGAGCGATTGTTTTTCGTAGAGTTTATTCGTTTGTTTTCGGGAAACCTAAGCTACGGCGTTTTTATTCTGCATGTTATATGTACGATAGGTTTAGTGTGTGGAATTTACATCTATGCGCGCAATCAATTTAAGAGTTTTAGTGCCACGTGGTTCGCCATTCTTTTTTCTTTTTTCTTTTTGTACGGCATCAATACGGGTGCATCCGAACTTTATGACAACACCCTTAATCCAAGTTACATTACTAATGTTTTAATCGTTTGGGTTTTTATTTTAGTTTCGATTCGTCGGATTTTTTTGGCAACGGCACTTCTGGTTGTTGCTACACTTTTTCAACCACTCATTGGAATACTCATCGCATTAATTATTTTTTCTTCCGAGTTACTCAAGTTAGTTGATAGCTATGAGCTATTAACTTTGAGATTTAAGCCCCACTTGAGAACAGTGCTCAAAGCTCAAGGCTCAAAGCTCATAGCTTCATTTATTTTTTACGCTTCTACTGCTGGTATTTTTATTTATTCGCTTTTGTATCAAATTTCTACGCCAACTGAAACAAAATTTATTTTTCAGATTATAGAATTACGGGCAAACCATCATTATTTTCCGCACAGCTTTAGCCTTTTGGGTTATATTTTTATGATTATTTGCGTCGTTGCTGTTTATACGTACGGTAGCACGAACGAAAAAATTTGGACATTTTTTATTGTTGCAGGCTGTGTGGTCTATGCGTTCGGTGTGTACGTTCTAAAAAGTA
>JAYVVO010000634.1:0-2546 GCA_043786955.1 Saprospiraceae bacterium | reverse complement strand
TAAAAGATACTGCTATTAAATTAGGTTATTTAACTGCCGAAGAATTTGACGCGTGGGTAAAACCCGTTGAGATGTGTGGGGAAATTAAAATTTAAGTGCAGAAAAGGTAAATAGAATACTATTTCATAGCTTTGACAAATAGTATTCTTTGGCTGCCATTTTATGACGACTCTTAATAATAATCAAAATGAATATTGACTACGTTAAACAAGATAAATCCAATAAATCTATTTGGACAGTTCCCCTTTATTTTTTGTTGTGTATGTATTTCTTTGGCTCAATTATGATGACACATTTTGTTATCTATTCGCACTTTGACAAAGTACACGACAATTTCCAAACCTATATGGGAGTTTTCAATTACAAAATGATTTTCTTCTGCTATTTTCCTGCCATCTTAATGATAGCCTCTTCCATTTTATTGTGGTTTAATTGTCCAAAGGCGTTTCCTCGTTGGGCAGTTCTTGCTTCTATAATTCTTGGATTTATTTCAGTTACTACTACTTTTTTTGCAATTATTCCTATACACAAATCTTTACAGGCTTCTGGCTTCAATGTGACTAATTATAACCATCTGCTTTTTATTTCTTCGACTTTTCAAATCATCCCAATCTTGTTTCAAATTTTGCTTGCAGTTTGGTTGTTGAATATTTATTTGAACGACACAAAACCTTTTGCAAGGTGGCTTTTTATTATTATTTGCGTGTTAAATTTTTATACCCAAGCAACAGGTTGGACAGAAAGTTTTGTTGCTTATCCAATGTGGACAGAGGTTAGCGAATCAGATTGGTTGACCTTTAGAGGTGTTGTGCAAACTCTAAAATTCCTTTTAATTTTTTTAATTCCAGCTTTTTTACCGATGCTATTGATGCCATTTCTATTTTGGTTCAGACCCAAAGGCATCACTAAGTTTTATCTTATAATTTATGTGATTGCATTTTTATGGATATTTGGTATAACTGCTACCTATTTTGTTCCTGATTTACAGATACCGTTGGACAAAATATATTCATTAAAACTGATTGAGGAATTGAGACGAAACGATTTACTTTTGAGATTTCCTGTCGAATTGATTTTGATATGGCTACCTTTTTGGATGCTTGTAAAAGTTGGACTGCACAGAGCGAAACTGAACAAAGCGTAAAATACAATCAGGCAGATTAAGTTTGGTTTAATAGGGCTGACGGAATACCAGTTGATGAGGGTTGTACCTATTTATAAGGCGGAAGTTGGAAAGTTTAAACTTGGGAACAAATTTTAGAATAGTTCAAATCTTATGCAAAATTAAATCCAGCAGCAGATTGGGTAATGCTTTATAATGATGGAAAAGATTTTTTAGAGAACGGCAATTCATTTCCTTTAAAAATCAGCTATGCTGTAAATTCTCTTATCGTTAAAAAAATTGAGACAGAGCAAGGGTTTCAAAAAGTATTAGAACTAATAACATGTGGGAAAAAGAGACGACCAACGAAAATTATTTTAAAGCACTTGAAAAAACTACGGGTATTAATAAGAGCGACTTTAATGCTTTTGTGTGGAAATTGATTAATGCTAATTGAAAAAAATTTTAAAAATCTACAAAAAATATCGATCCCTCAAAAATAATTAACTATAATTTTAAATTATAAGCATTATGCCTTTCACATCTACGCACTGCTCGATTCTGAAACTATTTTCGTTTGAACCAATTTTCCATTAGAATCTAATTTCTTTTTTTCTAAATTTTCTACTCAATTTAATTTCCTTAATTATTTCTTCTGCCGATTTCTCAGAAGCGAATGCGCCAAAACTTTCAAAAAAAGCATCTTTTTTTACATTCTTTTCTGTTTTGAGCGATTTTGTCAGACGCTCAATCAATTCTATTTTACCAAAAGAACTCAAGCCTTCAAATAAAACGGTGTAACTATCTATTAAATGACTTTCAGTATAACTCATAAGTTTTTGTTACAAAGTTAAGTAAGTTAAAATTATTTGTAGTGTTGTTTACTCATAAAATTATATTGTTTTAAACCTCAATCATTACATCTCTACAAAAAATTCCTACGCTTAATTTTCTAAATAAATTACGATGCCAATTAACGGTGTACAGTTCGATTTTAATATTTAGGCTACGCCGCTAAAAAAAATCAAAAATGGCAGTTTCAACAACAATCAGCATTAGTAATTCTATTTTGAATCATTTGAAACTACGGATTCAAACATTCTTTTCAAGCCATAATCTTTCACGAATAAAATCGATACTTAAAATATGGCGATCTCTAAAATATTTTTTCATAAACTATTTAGATACTCTCCGCATCAAACCAATACGCCTATGATTAGGGAATTCGCCCGTATAAAAATGATTAACATCTGGATATTGTCGAATGAGGTATTTGCCTTTTAGGGCGCAATTATTTTTTAGCAGCGTAACCAGCTGGCACTAGGTATGTGAAAAACACGTGGACTTTTGATTGAATGCTCAACATCTGTTGTAAATATACAGCCTCTCGAATCACTTGTGTGAATAGAGCGGGTTGTTTTATTTTAATAACTTATTAGGTTAT
>JAYVVO010000633.1:0-7300 GCA_043786955.1 Saprospiraceae bacterium | reverse complement strand
CATGTCGATTAAGTCGGATTCGTGTAAATTCTGTCCCTATTGCGAATTCATGTACAGTTTTACCAATTTCACCAACTTGTTTTAATAACATTTTGGCTTCACAAGCCGAACAAGAAGATAAATCTAGGGATTTTAGTTTCTATAAGGTTTTATTGAAATCATTCATTTGTGGAAAAATTTAATTTATTGAGGAGTTAATTTTTTCTCATTTTTTCACAAATGCGCCCATAGCATATAAGTAAGAACGATAAATTAAAGCTGGACCAACTCCAAAAATTATACACTGAACTTTACCTTCTGAATCACCTTTGGAAGATGTAAAAAAAGCAACCGCAAAAAATAAAGCCCAAAAGAGATATGAAATATTTAATAGTCTTTTTTGAAATTCGTAAATACTTTCCCCATCTTTAACACTATTTATTTTTTTTGAAGCTTGGATAAACTTAAAAAAACTATAAATCAGGAAAAAAAACAGACACAATCCTAGGTACGGTGCAAGTTCCATTGCAATGTTTTATTAGATAAATTAATACGTAAATTAAACCAGCTCCCATTATAAAAACAAATTAAATATTAATTATTTTTGATTTTTTAGAAAATAATTCATACTCCTATAGAAAGTTACAGATTCTAAATTTTCTCCTTACTTTTGTGAAACTCAATTCACAAATTTATGCCTTTCAATTACACCGTCTCCGAACGTTTTTTGCGCTACGTTCAAATAGACACACAAGCAGATCCAAACTCGACAACTGCGCCGAGCACAGAAAAACAAAAAAATTTAAGCCGATTATTAGTGGATGAACTCAAAGCAATGGGTGCGCATGCTGTTGAAATGAGTGAGCAAGGCGTTGTGTATGCCACTATTCAGAGTAATTCAGACAAAAAAAATATTCCAACCGTTTGTTTTTGCGCGCATGTTGATACTGCGCCCGATGCATCAGGTACAAATGTTAAACCGATTATACATAAAAAATATTTGGGTCAAGATATTGTGCTGCCCGATGACACGACGCAAATTATTCGCCTTTTCGATTATCCGTATTTAAATGAATTAATTGGCGAGGATATAATTACGGCGAGTGGATTAACGCTTTTAGGTTCGGATGATAAATCGGGCGTAGCAGAAATTATGGATGCGGCGTATCAACTCATCAATAATAAAAAAATTAAACACGGCGATATTAAATTACTATTCACAACCGATGAAGAAGTGGGTCGCGGTGCGGATAATATTGATTACAAAAAACTCGGTGCCGACGTCGCATACACTTTAGATGGTGGCGAAGCGGGTACTTTGGAAAATGAAACTTTTAGTGCCGATGCAACGATTTTAAAAATTAACGGCGTGGCTTCTCATCCTGGTTATGCAAAAGGAAAAATGGAAAATGCCGCAAAGATTTTGGGACATATCGTTTCAGGTTTGCCGCGCAACAGATTAGCACCCGAAGTAACAGACAAGAAAAAAGGATTTATTCATACTGTTCATATTGAAGGTGGATTAGAGCAAGCATCGGCTAATTTTATTTTGCGCAGTTTTAAAACGGCTGAATTAAAAGAGATTGCGCAAATTTTAGAAGACGGCATTAAAAAAGTGATGCGCAAGTTTCCGAACTCGACTTATACTTTAGAAATTAAGGAACAGTATCGGAACATGAAGGAGGTTTTGGATAAACAACCTGAGATTGTGGAGTACGCAATGCAAGCGATTACTCGTGCAGGATTAAAACCAAAACTTGGTTCTATTCGTGGCGGAACAGATGGTTCGCGAATGAGTTTTATGGGTTTGCCATGTCCCAATTTATTTGCAGGCGAACAGGCGATTCACTCGCGCCACGAATTTGTTTCCATTCAGGATATGCAACGCGCCGTTGATACAATCGTACATTTGTGTCAAATATGGGAAGAACGGAGTAATTAATCCGCGATAAACCTCGCAGGTTTTTAGAACCTGCGAGGTTTAATAAAAGAAAGCATTTTTTATGAGTAATTATAGATTAGAAGCCTATCAAGTTGCAGAATCGTTCAATATAAAAAAATTACGTGCCGAGTTCAAAGCAGACGTAAATGCTGGAAATACGTCTGAATTATTTTATTTTTTTGAAGATTCCGATCGCTATTTATACATTTTCGATTACGGCGTTGTCGTTTTTGCACACTATGAAGAAGTGGCAAAAAGCGAGTTTCTGCGTTTCTTAAAAAATTTTGCAGAAGGTTGGTTAGAGAAAAATGATATTGACGAATCGTATGATGTAAAAATTGATCCAAAACTAAATCGAAGCATCGTTAAAAATGACAACGTTTCTGTCGGCGAAATTACGCCACTGAATATGCGTATCATCATGTTGAATATCGGTCAATCTGTAGCGTTAGAGTTTTACGAAAATCAAACCGAAGAAATGCTCAACTCGACAAAAAAAATTACACAAGAGTTGGCATTGAATGGAAAATTAACGGTTCCGAAAAAAAAATTACTCAAATTTATTGGTGGCGTTCTAAACGTAAAAAATAGCATCGTTGATAATTTATACATTCTTGATGATCCCAATTTGGTTTGGGAAGACGAAGCATTGAATCAATTGAATCGAAATCTAAAACTCAATTTTGATACTTATGCACGCTTCAAAGATTTAGATTATCGGCTGCAAATTGTAGAAAATAATTTGCGCCTGTTTACAGATTTACTCAATCAGCGCGAAGGAAAATTTTTAGAATGGATTGTAATAATTCTTATTTTTATCGAAATAGTGAACACCATTTTCTTTAGGCATTATTGAAGCTCCATTATTTTTATACTATCTTTGTAATAAAATAATCAATGTCTATGCTCGGTAATTTAGATAATGAAGTGATTTTCAAAAAAGCGTTTACGAACATTACCGTATTCAAAGCTTTTGTGCGCGATATTTTAGGCATCGAAGTTGAAGTTGATAAGATAGAAACAGAAAAAAAATTTGAACCTAAAATCGGTTTCATTGATTTTGAATTAGACATTTATGCGGAAACCATTGATAAAAGAATTGTCATAGAAATTCAACGCGTCGAATACGATCACCACTTCGATCGGCTTTTGCATTATTTTTTGATGCTCATAGCCGAGCAACAACGCAAAGCAAAGGCGTATAAAATTGATCAGACAGTTTATGTAATAGTGATTTTAACCACACCTTATACAATCAGTGAAAAAAACGGACAACCTAATCAAGACGAAGTTTTGCTTTTAAACGTCAATCCACAAAATTTAAAAGGAGAGGTTAAAGATTTATACAGCCATCAATTTGTTTGTTTAAATCCAAATCACACTGAACCTGAAACACCGCAGTCAATTCGCGATTGGCTCGATCTCATTTATCAGTCTATTCATAGTCCAGAGCGCCCTATTTTAAACAAACAAAATAGCGGAATTATGAAAGCAGTTGAATTAATTAGTCGAGATAATTTAACGTATGAAGAACGTACACTTGCAAAAAATACGGAAGCGAGAAAAGAAACCGTTGCCATTTATAATAATTTGAGATCCATCGAGATTGCAAAAATTATAATTGATGACAATGAACCAGATGATAAAATTACAAAATATACCGAACTTTCTATTGACCAAATCCAAAAACTCCGATCAGAAATAAAACTATAATGACAGTTTTAAAATTAGGACTAACTTTTTTATTCGCCACCATTATGATTTTGGCGGGAATAATGCATTTCTGGAAACCATATATCTACAACGGTTTTTTATTCGATTTTCTGCCAAAAAAATTAATAAATTATGTAGGTGGTGCTTTAGAAATTGCCATTGGTGTCGGATTGTTTTTGCCGCGATACCGTTCGGTAGCAGCAAGTGCGTTACTTTTATTAATGATTGCTTTTTTGCCACTCCATTTAATGGATGTATTTAAAGATAAACCAACGATTGGAAGTATTCGGGTGGCACGAATTCGTTTACCGATTCAATTTGTGCTGATAGTTTGGGCGTGGTTTATTTATAAAAAATAACGGATTCGCTTGTTTAACTCAAAAGCATTCGTATTTTTAGGTTTCAATTAAAACCTGATAAAATTATTTCAAAATTAAAAATCATGCAAACTATTAAATTTGGAACAGATGGTTGGCGCGCCATTATAGCTGACGATTATACGGTTGGAAACGTGCAACGTGTTGCAGAAGCAACTGCTTTATGGATGAAAAATACTGGACTTAAAAAAGTTGTCATTGGTCACGATTGCCGATTCGGTGGTGAACTTTTTGCAGAAACAACCGCGTGCGTGTTCGGAATGCACGGCATTAAAGTTATGTTGGCAAAAGGATTTGTTTCTACGCCTATGGTTTCTTTGGGTGTTTTGAAAACACAATCCGATCTGGGAATTGTTATCACGGCGAGTCATAATCCACCGACTTATAACGGTTACAAATTGAAATCGCATTTTGGTGGACCTTCTGCACCTGAAACGATTGATGCGGTTGAAGCACTTATACCGGATGTTGCAAGCGCAGTGAATTTATCCATCGCGGATATGATTGAGCGCGGTTTGCTGGAATATGTGAAACTTGAACAGATGTATGTTGAGCGAGTTCAAGAAGGATTTAATTTAAAAACGATTCGCGAATCGGGCATAAAAGTGGCTTACGATGCGATGTATGGTGCTGGTCAGCGCGCAATGAAACAAATTTTACCAGACGCGCTGTTTTTGCAATGCGAAGAAAATCCTGGGATGCACGGACGTGCACCTGAACCGATTGATAGAAATTTGCAATTGCTTTCAGGCACAATCAGACATCATCCAGATATCAAACTCGGTATCGCAACGGATGGCGATGCGGATAGAATTGGTCTTTACGATGCCGAAGGTAATTTCGTTGATTCGCACCATATTTTATTGTTACTTCTTTTATATTTACACAAATATAAAGGTTTGGGTGGCGACGTGGTGGTTACGTTTTCTGTGACGGACAAAATGAAGCGCATGGCGGAAATATTTGGATTGCATTGCATAGTTACGAAAATTGGTTTTAAATATATTGCCGACATCATGACCAAATCAGATGTTTTGGTAGGTGGTGAAGAATCGGGTGGATTGGCAGTGAAGGGACACATTCCAGAACGCGACGGTATTTGGATCGGTTTAATGATTTTAGAATTTATGGCGTCAACAGGTAAATCGTTGAAACAACTTATTCAGGAAGTGTATGATATTGTTGGTGTGTTTGCTTCCGATAGAATAGATTTACACCTCACAGAAGAGAAGAAACAAGCAATCGTTGCGGCGTGTAAGAATAATTCTTATCATGCGTTTGGAAACTATAAGGTTCAAACGGTTGAAACAACGGATGGCTTTAAATTTAATTTTGGCAATGACGAATGGGTAATGATGCGCGCATCGGGAACAGAACCCGTTTTACGCGTTTATGCACAATCCGATTCGTTAGTGAATGCGCGCGCTATATTAGCTGCAACAAAAGAAACTATTTTAGCCCGGTAAATGTTATTTATTAGGTAAAACTACTCCAAATGTTTAAAGTAGAAAATCCTCAAGGTAATTCATTGGATACCAAATCTAAAACGCCGATAGTATTAATTGGCGTTTTAGGTTTCGTTGCTTTGTTATTTTTGTTGCAATTTTTTGGCATTTTTAAAACGATTGATACACAACGCGCCACATCTGAAGTTGATATTCATAGCCCTGAATATCAGAATGAAAAAATGGCAACGCGACGCGCAGAAAAACCGAGCGCAGAAGTTGAATCAACGATTAATGAAATTGCGCAAGAAATGAACGGTCCTGTTTTTTCTGACATCAGAACCGCTAATACACAACGTGGTTGGGGATTAACGGAAGATCAAGCGCGGTACTACGACATTTTAAAGAACCGAGTTGGTACTAAAAATACCAATTGGTTGACTAATGCACGATCTGCTTTTCAATTGTACAGTAATGTAAAATCAGTCATCAGTCCTGATGGTGTGCCAGTTTCACAAATTTTAAATGATCCGAAACAATTACAAACGATGATACAATCTGTGAATCAAAATTTTAAAATTCCTGTAAAAGAAACGACCTTATTTGCTACAGTTAATAAGCCGCAAAATATATCTGATTGGGCATTGTTTGTCTACGATCACACTACGAATCCAAAATGAAAAAGTAAGTTTCTAAAAAAAAATCAAAAAAATTTATCCATTTAAAAAAATTTAGCGAAATTTCGCAAAATTTATAAAGTTGCCAATCTTTCAAACAAAAATAAGATTTATGACACATAGAATAAGGAAAGTTGCCGTTCTCGGTTCGGGTTTAATGGGCTCAGGCATAGCTTGTCAGTTTGCGAATTGTGGTTTCGATGTTTTAATGCTCGACATCGTTCCATTTGATTTAACCGACGACCAAAAAAAAGACAAAAAGCAACGCAACCGCATAGTGCAAGGTGCATTCGATAATGCTTTGAAATTAAAACCAGCCGCGTTGTACGATAAAGCATTTGCTTCACGCATTACGCTCGGTAATTTCGATGACGATTTACCGAAAATTTCAGATTGCGACTGGGTGATTGAAGTCGTGGTTGAACGTCTTGACATCAAGCAACAACTTTTTGAAAAAGTAGAAAAATTTAGAAAACCTGGTACACTCATTACTTCGAACACTTCAGGTATTCCGATTAATTTGATGGCAGCTGGTCGAAGCGATGATTTTAGAAAGAACTTTTGCGGCACGCACTTTTTTAATCCGCCGCGCTATATGCGTTTGTTGGAAGTAATTCCGACAAAAGAAACCGATCCTGAAATCATCTCTTTCTTAATGCACTTTGGCGATGTTTTTCTGGGTAAGAAAACAGTTTTGTGTAAAGATACGCCCGCGTTTATCGCCAATCGCGTAGGAATTTATGCGATGAGTAAAGTCACGCAACTTTGCGCCGACATGGACTTAACGCCAGAAGATATTGACGCACTGACGGGTTCTGCACTCGGCAGACCAAACACTGGTACATTTCGTTTGGGCGATTTAGTTGGACACGACACGAGTTACAATGTTTTAAAAGGTATTTCGGCGAATTGTCCGAATGACGAGCAACGCCATATTTTCGATATTCCGTCACATTTGCAGTGGTTGATTGATAATAAGTTTTTGGGAAATAAAACAGGTCAAGGTATTTATAAAAAAACAAATCAGAAAGACGCTTCTGGTAGAACGATTGCGTTGACACTCGATTTTAAAACTTTAGAATACCGCGAACCGATAAAATCGAAATTACCTGCTATCGGCATTGCCAAACAAATTGAAGAATTGCCGAATCGTATTCGTGCCTTATT
>JAYVVO010000632.1:0-2557 GCA_043786955.1 Saprospiraceae bacterium | reverse complement strand
CAAAACGTAACAGTCAATCAGAATTTTAATTTAAATGTTGCTGGTAAATTAGGCGATGTCGAAATTTTAGCGGCTATGTCCGACAATAATGTGCCGATTCAAGCCCAAGGAAATACTTTGCAACTGCGCGAAATTGAACGCATTTTTATTCAACTTAAAAAAGATAATCTTTCACTCATTGCTGGCGATTATGAATTGTACCGACCGAATAGTTATTTCTTAAATTATCAGAAAAAATTGCAGGGCGCGACATTTACAGGCATTTGGAATTTAAAAAATGAAGGCAACACAAATAAATTTATTCCGACGCTGAAATTAAAAACAAGTGCTGCTATATCTAAAGGGAAATTTGCCCGCAACGTTTTGCAAGTGCAAGAAGGCAATCAAGGTCCTTATAGATTAACGGGAAATTCGGCGAGCAATTATTTTATCGTTCTGTCGGGAACAGAAAAAGTTTTTTTTGATGGAAAACCTTTGGTGCGTGGAGAGGAAAACGATTATGTTATTGATTATAATTCTGGAACGATTCAGTTTATGCCCCGCACTTTGGTAACGCGAGAAGCGCGTATTGTTGTTGAGTTTGAATATTCGGATCAGAATTATTTGCGTTCAATTTTGGCAACAACGGCAGAACTGCAATTTAAAAAAACAAAAATTTCGATTAATTTATATTCTGAACAAGATTCTAAAAATAGTTCGGGCGTTCAATCGCTCGATTCACTTGATAAACAAATCCTGCTCAACTCTAACAATGTCAGCGAAATAATTTCACCGAGCAGTATTCGCGCTGTTCAAACTTACAGTGCTAATATTATTCAATACACACTTTCTGATACAGTGATTAATGGAAAAACTTACATTGGAATTTTAATTTTTTCTACCAATTCGAAACAAGCACTCTACACGGCGAGTTTTTCTCCCGTTGCGCAAGGCACAGGAAATTATGTAGCCGACGATCAGAATTATGCGAACGGAAGGGTTTATAAATGGATTGCACCCGACGCGCAAGGTAATAAACTTGGGAATTTTGAACCGATTAAACGTTTAATTCCCCCGAATCAACAACAAATAGCGAGCATCGGTATTGAGCAAAATTTAGGTTCGCATTTAGTTTTAAATACAGAAACGGCACTTTCATATTTCAATCCAAATACTTTTTCAATCAATAAAGATTCGGCTTTATCGCGCGGTGCACTCAATGCGCAATTAATGGGTAATTGGTTTTTAGATTCGGCTCGCACACTAAAATTGAGTACACAAACTAAATTCGAGTACGTTCAAAATGGTTTCCGACCTTTAAATCCCTTTAGAAACGCAGAGTTTTCACGCGATTGGAATATTTCGAGCGCAGCGCAAACCAGCAATACGTCTGTGAGTGTAGGTAGTTTGGATGCACCGAATTTTCAAACGTCGGAAAATTGGTTTACGCAAAGTCTTTCTTTAGAAAAAAATGGACTCGGTTCAATACAATATAGTTTGAGTACTTACAATCGGGATAGTTTGTATTCGGGTGTGAGACAAAATGTAAATGTGCATCTTCAGAAAAAATTTATTTATTTCGATGCGCAATACAACGATTTAAATTCTGCTTCTACTTTTGAAAAAACAGAATTTCAAAGACCAAACGCTACATTAAGTTTCAATCTCGATAAATATAAAATTGGTTTTACGAACCAAACAGAAATAAATCAACGCCGCAATATTTTAACCGACACGTTATTGCGTAGCGCGTATTATTTTGTACAGAACCAATTTTTTATTGAAAAAACGGGTAAAAATTTTTGGCGATTGGCGTACAGTCGTCGCCAAGAATTTACCGCACTCTCAAATGCTTTTGGTTTAAATAATTTAACGGATGAATTAACTTTGAATGGTTCGACAGCAACGACGGCAACTCAAATTTTTTCTTGGAATGCGACGTACAGAAATTTAGAAGGATCAAATATTAACGTCCAAAAAATTACGCCGCAAAAAACATATTTAGCGCGATTAGAATACATTGGTAATTTCGCTAAAAGTTTTTTAAAAATCAATACGCTTTACGAAATTGGTTCGGGCAGAGAGCAAAAATTAGAATACCAATTTATAAAAGTCAATAAAGGTGAGGGTCAATATATTTGGCGCAAGAAAAACGAATCGGACTCGGTGCCAAAAATATCCGATTTTGAACTCGCACCTTATAGCGATCAAGGTGAGTACGTTCGTGTGGCTTTGTTTTCAAATCAATTTCAAAATATTTATAACACCAGTGTATCGCAAAGTTTTAATCTCGATCCGAGTTCTTGGAATAAAAGTTCTCTTAGAATAAAAAAAATATTAAGCCATGTGTCTGCACTTTCAACGCTGAGTATTTCGCGTCGCGTAAGTCAATCGGTAGATATTGACGCCGTGTTTAATCCTTACAAAAATAATATTCCAGATACTTCACTTATCGGTTTGAACACGACTTCGCGCAACTCAATTTTTATCAATCGAAGCGGTACAACTTGGGAATTAGAATTGAGTAGTAACGCTTCACGACAACGGAACACGTATGTAACAGGTTTTGAAGAGCGCG
>JAYVVO010000631.1:0-7322 GCA_043786955.1 Saprospiraceae bacterium | reverse complement strand
TTTTTTAGCATCTTGAATTTCTTGCGCCGAGATATTTATAATTTTACTTTCAGCCGATTTAGCCTCGGCAATTTTTTGCTCCATCTCTTTCTGAATCGCATCAATTTTTGTTTTCTCCGTGTTTTGAATTTCGGTAATCTCTTTTGCTAAATTCAATTTAGAATCTTGCGTTTTGGTTTGCGCCAATTTTATTTGGTCAAGTGCTTCTTTTCGCACGCGAGCCAACTGTTCTGTAATTTGTTTTTGCGTATTTTCAATCTCTTTTGCGCCCGCAGTGCGCACGCTATCTGCTGCGAATCGTGCGCGCTCAACCGTAGTTTGCAATTGCAATTGTTGTTTCTGTATGGTCGAGTCGCTTCTATTTTTTTCTGATTTGATGGTCAATATATTCACTTGTCGCGCCGAATCAATCGCAACGACCGCTTTTACTTTTTCTTCTTCCACGCGTTTATCCGTTTCTAAAATAATTTCAGCCGCTTTTTTGCGCGATTCTGTCACTGCTACTGCCGACTGCTCGCGCTGTTTAGCAACATTTTCTTTTATTTCAGCCATCTCCGACGCAGTGTTTTGTGCGAAGAGTGCTTTTTCTTCCGCCGCTTTCCGATGCATCTCTGCCATATCGAAAAGAATTTTTTGTTTTTCTAAAACGGCTCGTTCGCGCGTCCGTGCAACTGTATCTGCGGAAGCTAATTCTGTTTTAAGAATTAAATCTGCTGCCGTTTTTTGTGCGCCAACGACTTCTTCCGTCGTGCGTTCGCGTACAACGAGTGCATTTTTGCGCGCTTCTTCCATGCGCTTTTGCGTTTCTTCTCTGATTTTATTTAATTCTGATGCCGACGATTCGCGAGCACTCGCCACTTCATCTGCGTATTGTTGTTTCGCTTCTTCTAATTTTTGTCGCGTCGCTTTTATTTCTGTGGCAACTTTTTCGCGCACATTCGCAATCTCTTTTGCCGATTCTAATTGCGCTTTCTGAACTTCTTGCGCCGCCAATGCACGCATCTCACCGACGTTGCGCGTAATTTTTTCACTCTCTATGCCTGCGCGCTTTTGCGTTTCCGACATTACAACCGAATACGATTTCACAGCCGAATCAATTTGCACTTGCGCTCTTGCGCGCGCATTCAAAATGTCTTTTGCTAAATCAGATTTTTTTTGTTCGCTCATTGCGCGCGTTTGTAATAAATCGGTAGCGATTTGTTCTTTTTCTTTTGCTGCCCGTTCTCTCGCGGCTACAATTTCAGCGCGCAATTGTTCTTTCGTGGTCGCTAACTCTTTTCTTAAATTTTGAAGTTCTTCATCTGTTTGCGGTTGATCGGCAGCGCGCGCAACTTGCGAATTATTATTTGAAGAATTAGAAACAGCAGTGCGGGGTGCAGTATTAGATGCATTAAATCCCGTTGATTCGCCCGTAACGGCAACGCTTTTTGTTTTTTGGCGATCTAAAGTAGTTGCAAAACAATTTATGAGACTAACAAAATCATTTTTGCGATTATCGGGCAGCGTGAATTTACGCATTTCCAACGTGCCTTTGCTGAGGATGTAAATAATATTCGGCGCGTGCTCACTTAACCACGTCACCGCTTCAATATTCAATTGCAGAGTATTTTGGTAAGTTTTTGCACTGATGAGTTCGTTATTTTCAACGAAGCGATATGTTTTGCGAATATTGTTAGCATCAACAAAAGAAATTTCATCGTTCTGATTAAATTCTACGCCGTTGTGCGACGTGACGCGCGCTTGCACACCCTTTTCATTATTAAATAGTTCAATTTCGTAACTGTAATCGCCGCGAAAGATCACCGTGGTCGCTGTTGTTCGCAAAAAATGCGTATTACCCACCACCCTATTTTCAACTAAAACTGTATTACAATTTTGAGAAAAAATTGTGTTGATTTGAAAAAGTGAGCAGCCTAACACGACCGAAAACAGAATTAAAAACTGTTTTTTCATAGAATGACCTTTTAAATGGAAAGGAAATATCAATAAAACTTTGGTAAATATAAGTTTTTTAAACAAAAATTCCCAAAAATTATCAAAATCTATATTTTAAAACGCACAGACGGTGTTTTAGATACATCTTAACATTTAAAATAGTGTTGAAAGCGCGACAGATATCACGCTATACAAACAGGCAACATCTTAACTCTATAAAAGCGCTGAAAGCGCGATAGACGTCACGCTATAAAACAGACAACATCTTAACTCTATAAGAGTGCTGAAAGCGCGACAGACGTCACGCTATACAAACGGACAACATTTTAACTCTATAAGAGCGCTGAAAGCGCGACAGATGTCAGCGATGGGCGCAAGCCCATCGAAACGAGCGCAAGCCCGTCAATCATAATTTCCAAATTCAATCCCAAATATAACGCTCGTCAAAATCAATCTTATATTTTTTCAGAATGGCTCTATACTCCTCTTGAAATGTCTTATTTTGATGATGCGCGCGTTGATTGGCAATATATTTAACAACCACATCAACTTCAGAAGGATTCACGGAAAATGAACCATACCCATCTTGCCAATAAAAATTATTTAATTCGTCGCCTTGTGTCTTAGCCCAACGCGACGAATTGGCTTTGAGTTCAGCCATAAATTTCACGAGCGTGATTTTTTTAGAGAACAAAACCAAGAGATGTACATGATCAAAATAACCACCAATTTTTATCGGTGGACAATCTAAATGATTGCAAATGCCGCCCAAATAAGCATGAAGTGTGCTTTCAAAAGGTGCTTGGATGAATGGTTGACGATTCTTTGTACTAAAAACTATATGATAATAGTTTTTAGTGATGGATTGACCCATAGTATGTGTATTGTGTAGTGAACGGTTTTCTTTTTTTCCGATGGGCTTGCGCCCGTCGCTGATATTTGTCGCGCTTTCAGCGCTATGTTTTACATCATTAGCGCTAAGAGGCGTGCATAGATTATTTAAAAATAACAATTTGTATAATGCATAGCATTTAAAAACCTATTAGGAGCTGCCCACCACCTAATAGGTTTTTAAATTTCGACCCGCTTCGCGGGTTTACTACGTTATTGTTAAACCGCCCGTTCGGGCGGATATAAAAGCGCAAAGGGTCAGTTGTACCGCGCAACCCGAAAACCGATAGAGTTGTAACGAAAAGCTAGATCGGACCTACCGCGATTAGCAATACGGCAGCCGTTTGAATTATTGAACCAAGAACCACCGCGAAGAACACGGGTGTCACCATTATTGGGTCCTTTAGGATTTTGAGTTGGGCTATTTTTGTAATAATTTTCATCGTACCAATCGCTGCACCATTCCCAAACATTACCACTCATATCATAAATGCCGAGTTCATTGGCTTGTTTTGTGCCAACAGCGTGGGTTTTATTATTTGAATTATCATTTAGCCATGCAACATCGTCAACAGAATTGCTTCCACTGTATGTATAGATTTTGCTTTTCGCACCACCGCGTGCTGCAAATTCCCATTCTGCTTCAGTAGGTAAACGGTAATTTTTCCCTGTTTTAGCATTTAATTTTTGTAAAAAATCTTGCACATCATTCCAACTCACGTTTTCAATTGGTAAATCATCGCCTTTAAAATTGGAAGGATTATTTCCCATCACCGCTTTCCATTGCGCTTGCGTTACTTCGTATTTACCAATTTCAAAGCTACTTAGCGTAACAGAATGAACTGGCTTTTCGTAATCTTCATTGCTACCCATTTTAAAATTACCGCCTTCAACTGTCACCATTGCAGGTTCAACAGAAAGCAACTTATTTATAGTGGTGTAATTTGGTTTTGTAAGTATTGGTAATTGTGCAGTGTCTCTTAATTTTAAATATGAAGGTAAACCTAGTTTTGATTCAGGTTTGGGTGCAAAAAAACCAAACTTAAAAGCCATGTATGCCGCAAACGCTAAAAAAGTTAAGACACTCGACCAAGTTATGGTTGTATTGCTTATTTTTTGTGTTTGTGATGGTTTAGGTGTTTTTTGGTTTACAATCTGTTCACTTTCTTTATTAGGGGTTATCATTTTTGCTTTGAACGCGTGTGCCTCTTTAGCTATTTCTAATTTTTCTAAACGTAGGCGTTCAATTTTATCCGTTTCAAGTTTTGCTAATCTTTCGCGTTCGCGTTTGTCTGATTCAAGTTGTGCCAAACGTTGGCGCTCGAATTCTTCGTTTTCAATTTTCAACAGACGTTCAGACTCATTGATATCTACGGCATTTTCAATTTTTTCTATGCGCTTTTGTGCGTCCGCATTTAAAAGAGTATTAGGAAAATTGCGCAAAAACTGCCGATAACCCGTAATTGTGTTTTTATTTTTGGCTTCTTTCCATGCCGCATTTTCTTCTGCCTCGGCGAGTAAATCTTCTATTTCAGAAGTGAAGCTACTTGCAGGATAATCTTTTACGAACTGATTCAAATTATAAATCTTCGGGTCGGCTTTCGCATATTCATACGCACGTTTTTCTGCCTCTAATTTGCGTTGCTGCGCTTCTGCTTTAATTCTATCAATATTTTGCTGAGCTTCTGCTAATTTTGAACTCTCTGGATATTTTATTATGAAAGCATTCAGTGCGGTAAAATTATTTTTATCGAGTGCCTTCCAAGTATTTAATTCTAAATTCTGTGTGCGCAAAACAAACTCGCCAAAGAAATCACCTTGCGTTTTAAGTTTTCCATAATACGGCACTTGGTTTTGTTGCGAATTTTGTGGCACAGCTTTTTTAACAAATTGCGCTACATCCGAAAAAGGAATTAATGTTCTGTTTTCAGTTTGAAGATACAATAAAATTGCTTTGGCAAAGGGACTATTATCGTTTCTAAAACCATCGTCCACTTCTTCTAACAAACCTGAAGTTAAAATATGGCGCGAAGGCAACGCCTCCGATTTTTCTTCAAACGTATATTGCTCCGTATCGAACGAGCGCACCATGCTTCCCGAAAAACAACTGTCTGAAATGAGTAAAACGTGTTTGGCTTTGAGTCTTTTAACGCGATCTAAAATCGCAGAATCTTCGATATATGTACTGTCTTGCGATAAAATAGCTTCGGTAGGAATGCGATAACCGATATCAAATCGTTTATCGTAGTCGCCATGTCCTGCAAAATAAACAATCAGATTATCTTGGTTGGGGTTTTTATCGAAAAGCTCCAATAATTTTAAAAACGCGTTATTGATATTTTGTTTCGTTGCAGTTTCATTGAAAAGTAAATATTCTCGACAGTATTCGAATCCAAATTTATCAACTAAAAGTGACGCAATTTTTTCTACATCATCTACTGCCGTATTTAAATTCTTTATTTTAGGGTCGGCGTACTTATCAATGCCAATAGCGAGCACATAATTTTTGCTGTTGAAAGTGGCGCTACTACTTTCAACGTTTTCTATATTTCCAATGGCTCTTTCGTTCGGCATACTTTTAAGCTATTTGTGATTTCTCTGGCTTATATTTCAACATGGGGTGGATGGTATTTTGAGAATTATGCTACTTCAGAAAATTGATACAAATATAATTTTTTTTTTGATTTTATTTTTTTTTAAAGGATTAATATTTTCAGTTCTGATTTAAGATTGGATCCGACTAACACGCGTCGCGGCTCTCACACTTGCTTACCATAAGTTTTTGGTTTATTATCACACAAGATAGAAAAATAAAATCTGAATTGCCAATTTTTTCAAAAAATGCTTTACATTCGTTCCTAAATCATTTCTAAAAAAATAAATTCCTTCCTAATGAGAAGTCTCTTTATACTCATTGTTTATTTTATGGCTATTCAGCTTCATGCACAAGTTAGCGTCAAAGAGTTAACGTGCGAAAATCTTATAAACCCAATCGGTATAGATGAAACTTCACCGCGATTAAGTTGGAAACTTTTGAGTACCGAGCGCAACGTGATGCAGTCGGCGTATCAAATTAAAGTTTCGGCAGAAAAAAATAATTCTTTGTCTTTAGTTTGGGATTCAGGTAAAACGCCATCCGATGAATCTATTTTGCAACCGTACGGAGGCAGTGCTTTGCAATCGGGTGTGCGATATGTTTGGCAAGTTCGCGTATGGGATGCAAAAAATAAAGAATCAGAGTGGAGCGAACGCGCTTTTTTTGAAATGGGTTTGCTCAGTGCGAATGATTGGAAGGCTAAATGGATTGATCCAGAAAAAGATATTGATTCGCTCAAACAGCAACCTGCGCCATTGCTCAGAAAAGAATTTAAGCTAAGCAAGAAAATTCAATCGGCGCGCTTGTACGTAACGAGTAAGGGGTTGAACGAAATGTATATTAATGGCAAAAGAGTTAGCGATAATTATTTTACTCCAGGTTGGACATCATATAAAAACCAAATCCAGTATTTCACATACGATGTCACTACACTTTTAAAATCAGGTGATAATGCCGTCGGTGCAATTTTAGGCGATGGTTGGTTTCGAGGATATTTAGCTTGGGCAAATTCGCGCAATCATTACGGCACAAAATTGGGTTTATTGGCACAAATAATTATTACATTTTCGGATGGCAGTCAACAAATAATCGGCACCGACGAAACTTGGAAAGCTACATCGAATAGTCCGATTGTAAGTTCCGATTTATACATGGGTGAAACGTATGATGCGCGTTTAGAACAACTGGGTTGGACGGATGCAAAGTTCGATGATTCTAACTGGTCAACGGTTGAAACCAAAAATATGTTTGAACCACAAAATTGTAAATTAGTGGCACCAAAAGGTCAAGCGGTTCGTCGCATTGAAGAATTAAAAGCACAAAAAATTTTTATTACACCCGAAGGCGATACCGTCATAGATTTTGGTCAGAACTTAACAGGTTGGGTAAAGATGAAAGTGCGCGGTACTGCGGGAACAACGGTCACGATAAATCATGCAGAGGTTTTGGATAAGGCAGGAAATTTTTATACCGCAAATTTGCGCGCCGCACGTTGCGAAATTAATTATAAACTCAAAGGAACGGGCGAAGAAATTTTTGAACCTCATTTTAGTTTTTTTGGTTTTAGGTATGCCCGTATCAAAAATTATCCAAAAACCGAGACGCAAACTCTTGCGTCCTTACGCGACAATTTTACAGCCGTAGTAGTTCATACTGATATGCCGAAAACGGGTGAGTTTGTCACATCGAACGCGCTGATAAATCAGTTGCAACACAATATTCAATGGGGACAAAAAGGAAATTTTTTAGACGTGCCCACCGACTGTCCGCAACGCGATGAACGTTTAGGTTGGACGGGCGACGCGCAAGCATTTGTGCGTACGGCTTCATATAATTTTAATGTTTCAGGGTTTTTTAATAAATGGCTCGTTGATGTGGCGACCGACCAAAATAAAACAGG
>JAYVVO010000630.1:0-2565 GCA_043786955.1 Saprospiraceae bacterium | reverse complement strand
CTTGTCCAACACATTTATTTAAAGGTTTGGGTGAAATCGGTGCTTTCGGTCCAACAATACCTGCAAAATACGGTGGTGCAGGTTTGGATGAAATTTCTTATGGTATCATCATGCAAGAACTTGAACGCGGCGATTCCGGATTGCGATCTATGGCATCCGTGCAAGGCTCGCTTGTCATGTATCCAATTTATAAATACGGTAGCGAAGCGCAAAAAAATTATTACTTACCTAAATTAGCGGATGGTAGTTTTATTGGTTGCTTTGGTTTAACGGAACCCGATCACGGTTCAAATCCGAGTGGCATGACGACGCACGTTAAAGACGACGGCGACCACTACATTTTAAACGGTGCAAAACTTTGGATAACCAATTCACCCATTGCCGATATTGCCGTTGTTTGGGCAAAACGCGAAGACGGTAAAATCATCGGTTTGATTGTTGAGCGCGGCATGAAAGGTTTTTCTACGCCAGAAATTCATGGCAAATGGAGTTTACGCGCAAGTGTTACAGGCGAATTGGTTTTTGAAGATGTACGCGTACCGAAAGCCAACGTTTTGCCACACATTGAAGGTTTAAAAGGTCCACTGTCTTGTCTTTCGAAAGCGCGTTACGGCATTGCGTGGGGTGCAATCGGTGCAGCTTTAGATTGCTACGATTCTGCTTTGCGCTATTCTCAAGAACGAATACAATTTGGCAAACCGATTGGACAGTTTCAACTCACACAAAAAAAATTAGCTGAAATGATTACCGAAATCACTAAAGCGCAACTACTTGCTTGGCGACTCGGCACTTTAGCAAATCAAGGCAAAGCGAATGCAGCGCAAATTTCGATGGCAAAACGCAACAACGTTGATATGGCTTTGCACGTAGCGCGCGAAGCGCGACAAATTCACGGTGGCATGGGCATAACAGGCGAATATCCGATTATGCGCCACATGATGAATCTTGAATCGGTGATTACTTACGAAGGAACGCACGATATACATTTATTGATAACGGGAATGGATGTTACAGGTTTAAATGCGTTTGGGTAATGAATTAACAATCGCAAGTGTCGGGTTAATGTATTGCTGCATCGGACTGAACTTTGAATCAATAAAACATAATTTCAATCATTGATTTTAAAATTTCTGGATTGATATATTCCGAATAATTCTTTTCACATACTTAGGTTAAAATGTTCTTAAAATAGTGATTAACGTATTAGGCGCATGAAAAAGAATTTGAAAATTGGTATCGTTCAGCAAAAGTGCAGTGAAAGCAAGCATTTTAACAGGGATAAAAGTGCTGCTGGTGTGAATGCTTGCGCAAAAGATGGAGCGGAGTTAGTTATTTTACAAGAATTGCATTGCACGCCATATTTCTGTCAAAGCGAAAATCCAAATGTTTTTGATTTAGCAGAAACTATACCGGGTGCCTCAACGGAATATTTTAGTGAAGTAGCGAAGCAAAATAATGTCGTTTTAGTGACGTCGCTTTTTGAAAAACGCGCGCCTGGTTTATATCATAATACAGCCGTCGTTTTTGAGCGCGACGGAAGTATAGCAGGTGTTTATAGAAAAATGCACATTCCCGACGATCCCGCCTATTATGAAAAATTTTATTTCACACCAGGTGACTTAGGTTTCAAACCGATTCAAACAAGTGTAGGCAAACTTGGTGTTTTAGTTTGTTGGGATCAATGGTATCCAGAAGCAGCGCGATTGATGGCATTGCGTGGCGCAGAAATTTTAATTTATCCAACAGCTATCGGTTGGGAAGCAACGGATAGTTTAGAAGAAAAAACGCGACAACACGCCGCATGGGAAACGATTCAGCGCAGCCACGCTATTGCGAATGGTTTGCACGTTGTTTCGGTGAACAGAACAGGTTTTGAAAAAGATGCGACAGGCGTAACGCAAGGAATTGAATTTTGGGGACAAAGTTTTGTGGCAGGTCCGCAAGGAGAAATAATTTTTCGCGCGACTTGTGAGCAAGAAGAAGCGCAGACAGTTGATATAGATGTGTCGCGCACAGAAACCGTTAGACGTATGTGGCCATTTTTGCGCGATAGAAGAATTGACTTCTATTCGGACATTAATAAGCGGTTTATTGACGATTTAAGTTAATTAATTAATAATTTTGGTATCTGGTAATAGTTTTGGTATAAAAAAATATTTGTGAATATGCCAACCAAAATTGATTGCCTATATTTGCGGAACTTTGAGCATAATAAAAAATTTTATTTAAAAATACCCAATTGTTTACTTTTTTTTCAACCAAGAAGAAAAATATTATTGACACAACGCTGAATGTTCTCGGCGTTGACATACATTCTCATGTGCTGCCTGGAATTGACGATGGCGCAAAAAATTTAGAAGAATCTATAGAACGCGTACAAAATTTATACGCGCTCGGCTTTTCTAAAATTATAACCACGCCACATACTTATAAAGATTTTTATCCAAACACGTCTGCAATAATTACAGAGCGATTGAGGTTTCTAAATTCTGAATTAGAAAAACGCGGCATAAAACCTATTTCGGCAGCTTCGGAATATTTTATGGATGAACATTTTGAAACGAT
>JAYVVO010000629.1:0-2572 GCA_043786955.1 Saprospiraceae bacterium | reverse complement strand
TGCGCATTTTTGAAGACGAAAACAATAATCATATTTGGGATACAGGCAATTACTATAAGCACCGTGCACCTGAAAAAATTTATACGCAACAGTTAGCAGCCCTTCGACCGAACTGGACGACGGAAGTACCGATTGATTTAAAAGATACTTTGTTGGCGAAATAATGTTTATCCATTTAAAACTACTATTCTCACGGTTTAATTTTTGTGATTTATATATTCTTTTTAGTTTGCGTCTTACACTTTGAGGATTCACTCGACTATGATAGGGATGTAGAACGTCTGTACAAAACCCCATTATAATTAGTTGCCAAAATTAACTTTTAATACACTCCACAATATGCAACTTCTTTTAGAATTCTTTTTTATCAGATAACATAACATGAATTTTGTATATCGGCATAAATATTGCAACTAAATAGGTGTGGTAAGTTAATTGATTACAAAAATTACTTGGTACACAAAAACCGATTTCACCTACACTTTACCTTCGCTTTAACGAACGAAGGTATTTTTTTTTATTGGATTAATTTCGCAGCATTTATACGGTTGAGATAACTCACCAAATACTTTCCCAAAATATCAAATTCAATATTCACTGCGTCGCCAACGTTTAAATTTTTAAAGTGTGTATGCTCAAAAGTATATGGGATGATGGCAACACTAAAAGTATTATCTGTCGGCGAAACGACGGTTAAGCTCACACCGTTCACGCACACCGAACCTTTATCAACGAGAATATAATCGGGATTTTTCTTGTATTCAAAACTAAAAACCCAAGAACCTTCGAGCGTTTCTGCGCGTATGCAAATAGCCGTAGTATCCACATGACCTTGCACAATGTGTCCGTCAAGCCGCGCCGAAGCGAGCATGGCGCGCTCTAAATTCACCAAACTGCCAACTTTTAAATTGCCAAGATTACTCCGAACGAGTGTTTCGTCAATAGCTGTGACGGTATGTTCGTTATCCGATAAAGCAACAATCGTTAAACATACGCCGTTGTGCGCTAAACTTTGATCAATTTTTAATTCTGCTGCTAAACTCGATTCAACCACAAAATCAACATTTGAGCCTTTGTTGTGTATTTTTTTTATTACGCCGAGCGTTTCTATAATTCCTGTAAACATCTTTTAGCTTTTAACTATGAGCTTTTAGCCTTTAGCCTTCTCGTAAATAGTTTTTAGATTTAATCTAATACATGAGAAAGATCAAAGGTAACCGGTCAAAGTTGATTTTTATTTTTGATTAAATTTAATTACACTTGCATTTTATTTAGAAAACAAAACATCTATGAGAGATTTCACGAAGCTCGAAATTTGGAAAAGAACCCATGAACTAACTTTAAAAATTTACCAAATTACAAAACAATTCCCTAAAGATGAACTTTTCGGATTAACCTCTCAAATGTGGCGTTCTGCTTCTTCTATCCCAACAAACATTGCTGAAGGTTGTGGAAGAAATTCCAGACAGCAACTGAAACACTTTTTTCAAATTGCAATAGGTTCTAATTCAGAGCTTCTTTTATCAACTTATACTTTCAAAAGACCTTCAATATATGTCTGAAACATTTTTCATAAATTTATATGATGAAACAATTCAAGTTAGTAAAATGATTTACTCTTATGGTGAAAAGCTTTGAGAAATTAACTTTTCGCTTTTAGTCGTTTCGTAAGTTGTTTCGATTTCCTAAGCGAAGGCTAAAAGCTAATGGGTAAAAGCTAACGTCTTCTCAATTCAATATATCCACTCAACGGTGTTGCGTTGGGTGTTGGTCCGTTCACGCGATTTTCAATGACTGTACACGTATAAAAATAAGTTCCTTCCGCGACATCGGTGCCACTTTTATTTTTACCGTCCCAATTAAATTTCGGATCAGTTGATTCAAAAACCACATCGCCCCAACGATTAAATATTTTTATGTTAATGCTGCTAATAAATTTAATGGTAGTAGCTTTAAAAATGTCATTTTGTTTATCATCGTTTGGTGTGAAAGCATTTGGTAAAGTGTATGCTGGGCAATTATCAATGCAAACGATGTTTGACGATTTACTTTCATTGCCAACCGAATCGGTAGTAGTGACATAATAACAACCAGCCGCATTGCCATCGGTACGAATGTGTATGTACTGTGTATCGCGCTGCGAAGTAGTGGTTGTGAGTACATCAAAAATACCTGACTTCGTGCTACTGAAATACAAAGTGAAATGCGACACATCCCGTGTGCCACACAAACTCGCTGGGTTGCGCCAACTAATTAAACTATTATTATCCGTTTTTAATGCGCACGCTGAATCGCACAGATTGCAAGCTGTTAAAATAGTTGGGCACGGCGCAACGGTATCAATTGGTGTGCCACAGGCAATTTGCGAATCATTAATGAGTGGCGTCGGAACACCCGTAATACCATAAGAACCCGATGCGCGAATAAAATAACAGTAATTTATTTTATTTCTGACGCTCGTATCGGCAAATGTTGTGGTGGTGGTTGCGCCGATTGAATCAAAATTATTTGTTGTACTGTTTTGTCTTAAAATAGTGTAACTGTAATTCGTCCAAGGCACTTGTTTTTGCCA
>JAYVVO010000628.1:0-19108 GCA_043786955.1 Saprospiraceae bacterium | reverse complement strand
ATGTGGATGGTATCAAGTATTTTGATTTAAAAGACGACGTCAAATTGCGCGAAACTATTACATCCGAGCGTGCACGCTTAATTCAAAAAATGTTAGCTGCTAAAAAAAGTGGCGCACCAACACAAGCTGCAAAAGCTAAACCGCGCCGTTTATACTCTTGCGATGACACCGACGTTGAGATCAAATAGTAGTTTGTCTATTTAATAATCAAGCCTGTTAGGTTTTAAAAACCTAACAGGTTTATTTCAAAAAAAATCATGAAAAATATAATTTTAGCATCCATTCGATTTTCAATTTTTACTTTTCCCTTTTCCCTTTTCACTTTTCACGCTTTTGCGCAACCGCTTCCAGCTGTTAATCAATCGAGTTCTATACTCATTACTAACGGAACTATCCATGTGGGTAATGGCACCGTGATTGAAAATGGTGTACTCGGTTTCGATAAAGGTAAAATTACTTTGATCGGTTCCGCCAAAGATGGCATCGGAAATTCGAATTTTGCAAAAAAAATAGATGCACAAGGCGCGCAAATTTATCCTGGGTTAGTTGCAGCCAACACCACGATTGGTTTAGTGGAAATTGAAGCCGTACGCTCTACGAATGATACGCGTGAAGTCGGTGAATTTAATCCTTCTGTACGCAGTATTATTTCTTACAACGCGGAATCTCAAATAACACCAACGGTGAGATCGAACGGCGTTTTAACGGCGCAAATTGTTCCTGAAGGTGGAACGATTTCGGGCAGATCCAGTGTGGTTGAACTTGATGGTTGGAATTGGGAAGAAATCGGAATTGCTTACGACAATGGTTTACACGTTAATTTTCCTTCTGCTAATACTGCCACTTTGGGAGAAGACGAATCATTTTCTATCAAAAAAAATGAAAACTACGGTAAGCAAATTGCAGCTTTAGAATCTTTTTTTAAAGAAGCACAAAGTTACAGCACAACATCGCCGAGTATCAAAAATTTAAAATTTGAAGCCATGCGTGGCGTATTCAATGGTAACGCTTCCGTATTTGTTTCCGCTATTGCTTATAAAGAAATTCGCGATGCTGTTACAACTTTGAGCAAGTACACTTCTAAATTAGTTATTGTGGGCGGTACGGATTCTTATTTATTAACAGATTTATTGAAAGAAAAAAATGTAGCCGTTGTTCTCGGTAGAACCCAAGAATTGCCGAGCAAAGACGACGACGATTACGACCAACCTTATAAAACACCGTCTCAACTCGAAAAAGCAGGCGTGTTATATTGTATCACTGAATTGGGTGCTTGGAAACAACGTAATCTTGCCTTTGAAGCGGGTCAAGGCGTTGCGTATGGATTAACGAAAGAACAAGCGTTATCAGCCATTACGCGCAATGCTGCTAAAATTATTGGCGTGGATAGTAAAGTTGGCACCTTAGAAGTTGGCAAAAATGCGACATTCATAATTTCTAAAGGCGATATTTTAGACATGCGCACGTCTCAAGTGCAACAAGCGTTTATTTCTGGTAAAGAAATTGATTTAAACAACAAACAAAAACAGCTTCACGAACGGTATAAAGTTAAATACGATAGAGCAAAGAAATAATTTAAACCGAGTAAATTAAATTTTTGTTGTTTGTCATTTTTGGCTAATGAAATATTTTTTTACTTTTAAAAATATCGTTTTCTTAAATAAACGCTTGGTTCCTAGTTCATCTTGTTTACCTATTAACCACTGATAATTAACTAATGATGTTACGAAAGGTGCAGCGCACCTTAACATTTGTAGAACTCTGTAGAATATTAGTAAGGTGCAGCGCACCTTAACTTAAAGCGAACTATGTTGAGGTGCGCTGCACCTCCTACGATTTGAATTTTGATTTCCTACAAATATTGAGGTGCTCTGCACCTATGTGCGTAACATCAGTTAACTTTTAAAATCAATGCGTCACCAACACCTTTCGGTACTGACATTCCAACAACAATTGAGAGAAATATAAAATTATATTTATTAACTAAAAGAAGTACATTCATAAGATTATTTGATCCAGAATTTTATAAAAAGGTTAATCCTCTTGGAATGAGAGAAGTTAGTGCAGAACGGCATAAGGAAGATTCAAATCTAGCAACTTTTAAAACTGCTCTAGAAATACCAGAAAAAAAGAAATAATTAAAATAAATAAAGACCCAATTATAAATGAAATTTAAAATAATTTTTGCAATATCTTTACTAGTAGCCCGCTCGCCAACCATGTGTCTCAAAAACACTTGACGCTTGTGCAACGTCTTTAGACTTGCACATAGTATCGGGTCGTCTCCTGACGACCAATAAATAAAAAAACTTAAGACGATATTGTGGTAGTACAAAACTAAAATATAAAACAAGAAAGTCTTAATCGCTGTTAAATTTATTTAGAAAAATTTTAAAAGTAGCAAAACTAAGTGATGAATTTACTTTTTGCAAGAGTGTGCGGATTTGGTTTTAAAACCGAAATTTTCAAAAAACAAAAATCAAAAAAAATATTTTTCAAAAAATTAAAAGTGAAATTTTTTATTTTCAAAACCTGTATTTGACGGCTCAACCGTAAAATATAGGTATTAGTTTTTTTAAAATCGCATTTTTTAAAAATAACAAAACGAATTTACAAAAAAAATCTGAGTAATTTTTCTATGACGCAGAACATTAGTAAGTAGTTAGAAACCATAAATTGTTCTATGTTCTAAATGTTCGGAGAATAAAAATATGGTACTGTAAGTTCTTTATTTTTAAAAGTTGTTTAACCATAACTTTATTTTAAGTCCTTTACGTTTATTGCAGCTATTAACTACATTTGTGAAAAATAAAAATAGAGCAAGTTAAAAATGAAGAATACGTACTTCGATTTAGTAGATCAAACTTTTGACTTTCCGCAGGCGGCATTTACTTTACAAGAAAATTCGCTGCACTTTCATGGAATTGATTTGCACGATTTAATTCTTAAATACGGAACACCGATGCGGATAACGTATTTACCTAAAATTTCAACCCAAATTCAAAATGCTAAAAAATGGTTCAATAACGCTATTGACGATTTAAATTATAATGGAGAATATTTTTTCTGTTATTGCACTAAGAGTTCTCATTTTAGGTTTGTTCTCGATGAGGTAATGAAAAATCATGCGCAAATAGAAACTTCTTCTGCTTTCGACATTGATCTAATTATTAAATTATTGCAAAGCGAAAAACTTACGAAAGATAAAACGATTATTTGCAACGGTTATAAAAACCCAGTTTATATTCGCAAAATTGCTTTTTTGATTAACAGCCTCGGTTTCACAAACGTAATTCCAATTTGTGACAACCGCGATGAGATAGACGCGTTAGATCAGCACATCGTCAAATCGTGCAATATTGGTGTGCGCATAGCCACAGAAGAAGAACCCAATTTTCAGTTTTATACATCACGCCTCGGCATTCGACATACTCGAATAATCAATTTTGTAAAAGATAAAATACTAACCAATCCGAAGTTTAAACTTAAGATGCTCCACTTTTTTGTTGATACGGGCATAAAAGACACGACGTACTATTGGTCGGAATTGCGAAAAGCAATGAAAATGTATTGCCAGCTTAAACAATTTTGTCCCGACTTAGACTCAATTGATATCGGTGGCGGTTTACCTATTGCTAATTCGCTCACTTTCACGTACGATTACAATTACATGATTCGCGAAATTGTACGAACCATTAAAGAATATTGCGACGACGAAGAAGTGCCGTGCCCAAATATCTATTCCGAATTTGGAAAATATACCGTTGGTGAAAGCAGCGCAACAATTTTATCTGTCATTGGGCAAAAACAACAGAATGATTCTGAGCTTTGGTATATGGTTGATAATTCTTTGATAACAACCATTCCAGATGCTTGGGCGATTAACGAGCGATTCATTCTTTTGCCTATCAATCATTGGAATAAAGAATACGCACGCGTAAATATTGGCGGATTAAGTTGCGATAATGCCGATTATTACAATTCGGAAGCGCATTTAAACATGGTTTATATGCCCAAGTTTTCAAAAAGTGAAGAGCCGCTTTCCATCGGTTTTTTTAATACAGGAGCCTATCAAGATGCTTTAAGCGGATACGGTGGTATTAAACATTGCTTGTTGCCTTCGCCGAAACGCGTGTTAGTTGATGTTGATGAAAATGGTAATTTCGTAGATTGGTTGGAAGCAGATGAGCAGGATGCAGAATCAATGATGAAACTTTTAGGTTATTAAAATTTAGTTAAAATGGAATAGCAAATTATTTAAATCTTCACTTTTCATTTATAACACATCACTTTTACTTTTTTTTAACAAAGCATTAAATATGAAAATTAAACACATTACTCTTCTATTTCTAAATCTTATTTTGCTGCAAGTTGCTTCAGCACAAACATTTGATGATAAAGCCAAAGCCGTTACAAAAAGTAATGGACTGACAGAAAAAATTAAAATACCCTTAAAATTAACGCCGAACGAATCAACGAACGGTTCAACGCTAACAACTTCGCCACTCAATAATTTTCAGAGTTTAAGTTTTGATGGTAAACTACAAGCACAAGGTTTAAAAATTGTTTTGGAGCAAAATGGTTTACCACGATTTGTTACAGGCAGTTTATTAACAAGCAGTGCTACGAGCGCCACACCAACCCAAAAATGCAACGAGTACATTTCTGTTTTACAACAGAATATGAAAATTACAGATCCTTCCGATTTTAAAATTACGAAAGTTGATGCCGATGAATTAGGGTTTGAGCATTATCGGATGAATCAAACCTATAAAAATTTATCCGTTTATGGTAGTGAAATTATTATGCACGCGAAAGGCGGAAAAATAGTTTCAATGAACGGTGCTTATTTTCCGACACCTGACATCGAAAATATTACGCCCACACTCGCGTCAACTGATGCTGAGAATGTTATCATCGCTGATTTTAAAAGTAAAAATATTTACAAACCGATAACGGATAATATTTTAAAACAAATTGGTGGCGCAGCGTTTAAATCTGAATTGGTTGTTTACCATGTGAACGATAAATACGATGCCGAGCGTTTAACTTGGCACGTGGTCACGTTCAGTTCCGCTGTTCACAGGTTTGAATATTTTATTGACGCACAAACGGGTAAAATTTTAAATCAGATTGAAACGAGCTGTACTTTAGTTGACGGTTGTCAGTTGTCAGTTGATAGACACGATGAACAACAGTCAACTGACAACTGTCAACCGTCAACCATTTTACCTCCCCTCGATGGTTCAGCCACAACAAACACTTCAGATTTATTGGGTATTTCGAGAACTATCAACACCTATCAATCAGGCGGAACGTATTATATGATTGATGCGACGCGCGGAATGTTCAAATCGAGTCAATCGAGTTTTCCAAATTCGCCAGTAGGAGTAATTCAAACGCTCGATAACAGCAACACCGATGACGGTCCTGCGAATTTTGTTACAACAAGTAACAACAGCAACTGGAGTAAAACTTCGGTATCAGCCCAATATAACGCGGGTGTAACTTATTTATATTACCTCAATACTTTTGGTAGAAACTCCATCAATGGTAAAGGTGGAAATATAAATTCGTTCATCAACGTTACAGATCAAGGGTCGGGAATGGATAACGCGTATTGGAATGGTGAAGCAATGTATTACGGCAACGGCAAAGATTATTTTTATCCGTTGGCAGAAGGTTTAGATGTTGCAGGACATGAAATTTCGCACGGTGTGATTCAAAACACAGCCAATTTGCGCTATCAAGATGAGTCTGGCGCATTGAATGAATCTTACGCGGATGTGATGGGCAGTTTAATTGACCGCGCGAATTGGACGATTGGCGAAGCCGTCATTAAAGATAAAAATACTTTCCCGACAGGTTTTTTACGCGACTTATCGAATCCGCACAATGGCGGTTCAAAAGTCGGTCAAGGTGGTTACCAACCTGCCAATGTGAGCGAATTGTATCTCGGCACACAAGATAACGGCGGCGTGCACATCAACAGTGGTGTGCCGAATTTTGCGTATTATAAATTCGCCAGCGATGCCAATGTCGGCAAAGCCATTGCAGAACAAGTCTATTATCGCGCTTTGGTGAAATATTTAGTGGCATCATCTAATTTTAAAGATATGCGCGCTGCCATTGAAGCATCTATCAAAGATTTATATCCGACCAATGCTGCTGTTTTGACGGCTGCACAAAATGCATTTGCTGCCGTAGGTATTGGTACAGGTGGTTCATCGGATGGTTCTTCCCACCAGACAAATTTACCAGCTAATTCAGGAACGGAATATCTATTGTACGTTGGTGCAAACAAAACAGGTATTTTTATCCGTCCTTCAGCGGGTGGAACGACCACACAAATTAGTACAAGCGTTGTGCAATCTAAACCGAGCGTGAGCGATGGTGGAACAGATTTAGTTTTTGTCGCCAGCGATAAACAAGTTCACTATATTTCAATTGATTGGACAAAAGGACAAGTGGGTGCAGAACAAACAATTTCATCCGATGGAGGATGGAATAACGCCGCAATTTCACGCGACGGAAATAGATTTGTGGGTAATAAAGGCGATACGCTTCTTTACGTCGTAGATTTTGTCGGTAATGTGCAAAGATCTTTTGGGCTTTCTAATCCAACAACAGCTTCGGGTAGTATCACCAATAATTTTGTGCAGTTTTCAGATGCTTTAGAGTTTGATCCAACGGGTGAATACGTGGTGTATGATGCGTTTAATAAACAAAGTATCGTAGGTAGCGCGACAGGAAATAGTTTTTGGGATGTTGGTATTATCAACGCTTGGTCGAATGCGTCTAAAAGTTTTGGTAGCGGTAAAATTTTTAAATTATTTTCCGATTTACCCGAAAATACAAGTATTGGTAATCCAACGTTTGCAAAAAATGCCACCTACATCGTTGCTTTCGATTACGTAGAAAACCTTAATACGCAATCACCGACGTATGCTGTGCTTTCATCAAATATTCAGACAGGCGACATAACGCAAAGTTCGACGGGAATTTATACCAATAATACTTTGGCAAATCCGAATTTTTCTAAAACGGATAATAATATTTTAGCGACCAATTTAGATGGTTCGAGTTTACCGCGATTAATTAATTTGCCCGTTACTGCCTCGCGTTTAGAACCGAATGGTTCACCCATTTTAGTGCAAAACAGCACCGCACAATTTGGTTCTTATTTTTCTAATGGCGCGGCGCGCGTAACACCGACGGTTGAAGTGAATGCCAACACAAAAGTGAGCATCAATCCAAATCCGTTTAATAATACGCTCGCCGTTTCAATTGATGGCAAAACAGATAACGGCATTGTTGATTTACAAATCATTGATATTGCTGGTCGCGTTGTTTTGTCGCAACATTATAAAACGACTGTTGGCAATAATACTTTTTCTGTAAATACGCAAAGTTTAGAGAACGGTATTTATTTCGCGCAATTTAATGTAAGCAATACGCCTGTAACAATTAAAGTTGTTAAGCTGTAGTAGTAAATTATGGGTTTAAATAAAAAAATAGGGGCGTAAAATTTACGCCCTTATTTTTTTAGTATTCTAAAATTATTCACCTGATTTCAGAATAAATAAAAGCAATTCATAACTCCAGCTTTCAAGCAGGTAAAACTAAAGAAATAAAACCTTTTATGATAATTAAATTTAAGAGTAATCAATTAATTTTTTTGTATGTAAAATCCCCACGATTATCGTCAAAAAATTGAAATTGTAGAATGAAGTAATCTTTACAGATTTTAAAAGGAGTACCACCACCATTACTATTACCTGAATGGATATTATAGTAAACAATCACTATTAGATTTGGATCTGGTGGATAATTTGAAAATTCACTGTATGGTCTAAAATCAAATTTCGATGTATCTAAAATCACATCGTTTTTTATAAAAAAAACAGTGTCTTTGTTAAACTTAAGTCCTTCGGTATGACCTTCTGTATGTGGCGTAAAATATGCTATGTATCCACCTCTTTGTATTGCTCTTTTTTCTTGAACTCAATTCCATTTTCCTTGAATGAGTATTCTCGCTGAGTCTACATTTTTTGTCAGAACACAATTAATATTTACTGGTACATAAGAAGAATCCTCACCAATCCTTTTTTTACATTGTATATTTAATAGACTTAGCTCCAAAAGCACAACATAAAGAAATTGTTTAGACATAGAAAGTGTTTTAAAATATTGAGCCGTATTATTTGAAGCAGTGCATAACCCTTTTCTTTCGCTTGTGCACAAGCGAAAGAAAAACTTTTTCATCGAAAATTATTTAAAGTGTGAAGAATACAAACTCAGGTTCGCTACGTGTACAACATAGCAAGCGACGAAAAAGCACCTCAGTAAAATGGTATCGAAATCGGGAGTACTCGCGCAGAGCGCGAAGTAGCGACTTATTTTCGTCGTCGTTTAATTTTTTGCATTATATTTATGCTTTAACGAAGGTTAATTAATGACGGCTGCCGCTCGGTCGAAGAATGCGGTGGTCTTCTTCTTTGGTTTAAATATCAACAAGTTTTAAAAGAAAAAATTACGCGTAATATTTTTCTTTCTATCTGTGCTGATGCTACAAAGTTAATCACTTTATTTTTTTAAAGTGTTAAACTAAGTGGCATTAAACGGCATTAAGTGGCACTAAACAGCACTACAAGATTTTGCAATTCTAATAAAACATATCTGGGGCAAAGTTGTGGCTGACCCAACGCTTGGAAAATTATTAAAATATCCATTAGGGTTAAAACGCGGTGCTTGATACTTAATTTTGCTTTTTGAAAACGCAGACGCAATCCTCTTTCAGAAATGCAATACCACTTTGCAATATCTTCTCGCGTAAAAAAGTCTTTCACAATTTCTTCTATTTTTTGGTTTTGAGCTATCATAAAAGTTTTGTTTAGATGGATAGAAATTCTGAAGTTCACGGAAACTCAGACAGTTCAGTCATCAATAAAAAATATAATTTTGAATTGCGTTGAGATAGAGGTTAACTTTTGGGATATTGTAAATATTTGGCACAATTATTTTTTTAGAAAATATTTTATTGGTTCACAAATTAATAACATTTTTTCTGCAAAAGCAAATTCCCATGAAAATATATCATAAACTTAAGATTGGAAAAATGCAGAAAATAAAATCATTCGTACGTTGCAAAAAAAAATTAGGGCGTATAAATTACGCCCTAATTTTTTTACAATCCGCTAAATTTAAAACTTCAATTCAAATAAGTTAGATTCTAAAAATCTAATAGATTAAGCTCAATCAAAATTGCAAAATTATTTCTGTACTACAAACTTCTGCGAATTTAAAACCTTTCCATTTTGCGCCATATTTAAAAAATATAAACCACTGCTAAAATTATTGGTGTTGATGCGCCAATTATTTTCACCGACGTTTAAACTTACTTTTTCTGAAAAAATAACTTTACCAGCAATGTCTGTGACAATACTTTCGTAAACACCCGATGAAATTATATCGGCACTAACAAATAAATTATCGTAAACAGGATTGGGTGCAGTGGTTAATGAAGCGACTGCGGAATTTAAATCGTTTGTGCCCGCATTAAAACACAATGGATTTGTTTTAGCTAAAACATTTATTGTGTAATCTCCTGGGAAAGTGCTACTTGGAAATGTTTGCGTAACGCCACCAAAAACGGCTATATATGCTTTGCCTGTAATTAATAGCGAGTAGCCTTTAACTGTTGCTGTATCTTTTACAGTGCCTATTATAACTGCGCAACCTAAAATTTTCGGCAAAAAAGCACAACGCGGCGGATTACACGCATAAGTCAATCCAGCGGGCAAACCTGCAACAGCATCAGTCGTTGCAAGCGTTATACTATCAAGAGGAATTTTAAAACCACTGTATGTTATGCTGTCAGCTTTAATTGTAAACACAAAATTATACGGCTTTCCAATGCAAGCCGCGGTTGTAATCCCACCTTTAGGATTCGAGGTGCTATTGTGTGGCAACGGATAAACACCCGCAGCAGAATCTTTATAGATGGCGTTAGGTGTGCAAGCAGGCGTTTGTGCCTTTAAATTAAGGACGCAGAGCATTGCAAAAGCAAAAAAAAATGTAGTAACGTAATTCTGTTTTATCATGTTTTTTTTATAATTTTGATGAACAAATTTATTTCGATAGTAAAAGTAAGAAAATAATTCAGACAAATTTACTTCGTTGAATATTTAACATACTCTTTATGAGTTTTACATTTTGTTCAATTTTTAAAAGCACCCATTTTTTGAGTGACTTAGACTTTAAAACGATGTCTATAAACAAAAAACTACAAGTAGTGTTACAGATCTATCCAATTATCAAAAATAAATAAACACTTAACACAATGGTTTCTTCAAAATCTGCTTGGCAGTTTTTGTGCGCTATACTCAGTTTAGTAGTGCTTAATTCTTTTTCGGCTTGCAAAACAGAAAACCCTGCCGATTCAAAACTCATTGCTAATTGGCATCTTGTGTCGGGTCAGCGCAACAATATTGAACAAAACTCGCTCGAAGGAATTGTTTTTAATTTTACGCGCGATAGCATCACAACCAATTTCAATCTGTCTGGCGTTATAGAAACTAATCCGTATGAATTAAAAAATAAAAAAATTATTCAGTTGGGTAAAACAAAACAAGTTTATCAATTAATTGAACAAAGCGATTCACTATTAACACTTTACACTGAACTAAGAGGCAGCGATTTTCGTTTAAATTTAACAAAATAATAATCAAATTACAACATGAAACGCCTCTTATCCTTGCTGATATTTTTTTCAGTCTCAACGGCAATTTACGCTATTGATATTAGCGTGGTGTGTGCAGGTTTTAATTCAGATAAAGGAAATTTTTTTGACGTAGATGTTTTTGTGGCGGGCAGAACGCTAAAACAAAATCAAGTTGATAGTATTAACTCTATAGGTGCAGTAAAAATTTTGGTAACTTTTAGTTCAGAAACAAAGTTCAACGCGATAGATTCGTTTTTAGCAAAAAGTAAACCTTCCCTCGATCCATCCGATATTCATACCGCTAAAAGAATTTTTTTGCCAGAAGGATTTTATAATATCGTTGTCACCGTCGTTGATGCCAACAAGACCGAAAGCAAAGCGGTTTATAAAACTTCTGCGTACCTCGATTTTTCGGAAAGAAAATTACGCCAAAGCGATTTTTTATTGTGTGGTAATATCAATGCGTCAAATGCAGAAAATTCTGCGTTACGATTTAACGAATCCGTTTACGTGCCGATTGTTTATGGTGTTGTGCCGTACAGTTCAAACAAACTAATTGTCTTCAACGAAATCTATAACACTGCCAAATTTATTAAGTCAAAAATAAATATTACTTACGCGATTCAGAGTTCTACTGCGACGCAAAAAAATATTTCGGTTCAAGAATTTATTGAAACACCCGCTACAAAAATTTCAAAAAATGTTTTGTTTGATCTCACAAAAGTTCCGTCGGGTAGTTATCGTTTGAGTTGTAAAGTAACTGATTCAGTCGGTACAGTTTTCAGTGAGCGCGAAACTTATTTTACGCGTGAAAATTTCGAGGAAGCAGAAACTACGATACCGACGCTCACAGAAAAAGATATTGAAAAAGAATTTGTCGGACCGATGACCGATAAAGAACTAACTTATAATTTGAAAGCTTTGCAGCACACGATTGGAAATGATGACGCAGCACAATTTCAAAAAACAATTACTGTTGGTACGCTCTCAGAAAAAAAAATAGCGCTTTATACTTATTGGCTCAAAAAAAATGCGGCACTTCCCGAACAGGCTTTCGATGAATTTACGTACAATATAAAAATTGTAGAAAAAAATTTCGGTACGGCTTCGAAAGCAGGTTTTGAAACAGATAGAGGAAAAATAATTTTAAAATATGGTAAACCGAATGACGTATGGACAATTGATAACGAATTTAACGCACTGCCGTACGAAATCTGGATTTATGAAAAAGTAGTTATTTTAGATCAGAAAAATGTACGGTTTTTATTTTTCAATTCTGAAAATAAAAAAAATACCTATACCCTACTCCACTCAACGAGCAAATATGAAGTTTCGGAAATGGCTTGGCGCAAAAAACTTTATCCGATCAACGCCTTAGAAGTAAAAAACCACAAAGTGGAAACTTTTTTCAAAGAGAATGAATGATTTATAATATTTCGATTGTTGCGCCACTTTATAATGAGCAAGAAATTTTTCCTTCGCTGATCATGCGACTGAATGCTTTGATGGAACGGAGCATAGAAAAAATTGAAATTGTTTTAGTGAATGATGGCAGCAGTGACGACACCGAAAAATTAATGCAGCAGACAGCGCTCACTTATCCCAATTATAATTGCATTTCGTTGGCACGCAATTTTGGTCATCAAAATGCTTTGACGGCGGGTTTAAGTCTGGCGCGTGGCACAGAAGCTGTTTTGATTATTGATGGCGATTTGCAAGATCCACCTGAATTACTTTTTGAAATGCTTACCACATTGCGAAGCGGTTCGGATGTAGTTTATGCGGTGAGAAAAAAAAGGAAAGAGGGGTTTTTAAAAAAATTAACGGCGCAATTATTTTATAGAATACTTCAAACTATATCGTACATAAAAATTCCGTTAGATGCTGGCGATTTTTGTTTAATCAGTCGTCGCGTTGCCGATATACTCAACGCAATGCCCGAAGAAAGTCGTTATTTGCGCGGAATGCGATCGTGGGTAGGATTCAAACAAACCCCATGTGAATACGAGAGAGACGAACGAACGTTGGGAAAAACTAAATTCAGTTATAAAAAAATGATTCAGTTTGCCTACATCGGTATTTTTAATTTCAGTACTTTCCCCGTAAAAATTATAAAACGGATTGGTTACGTTTCTATCATTTTTTCGATTGTTTACGCGATTTACATAATTTATAAAAAACTTGTTTACAATAATGTTGCCGACGGATTCACGACGCTCATCATTGTGATTTTATTTTTTTCGGGTATTCAAATGTTCTTTCTCGGCATTGTAGGTGAATATTTATTAAATATTTTCTTTCAAGTGAAAGGAAGACCGTTATTTATCGTCAAATCGCAAATTCGAGACGGCGCAATTTTTCCAGCAAGCACTTAGTTTTAATGTTAATTCTTTATTGAATGACGCTCAAATTAAAAAAAGTAACTTTCTATCAGATTATGTTCAGAAAAAACATTGACATCCGCGAAAAGAATCGTATTTTTGCGTTTTATTCTAGCAAACTTAACATTCCACTTATGAACATTACCTACTAACTTACAATTATTTCCACCTTCGCAACTAAATTTACAGAAACAGCGCGCATGAGGCAGTTAAAAATCACTAAATCCATAACAAACCGTGAAAGTCAATCATTAGAAAAATATTTACAAGAAATAGGCAAAGTTGATTTGCTCACACCCGAAGAAGAAGTTGATTTAGCTAAACGCATAAAACAAGGCGACCAAATTGCACTTGAAAAATTAACCAAAGCCAATTTGCGTTTTGTGGTGTCGGTGGCTAAACAATATCAAAATCAAGGTTTATCTCTCAGTGATTTAATTAACGAAGGAAATTTAGGTTTAATTAAAGCCGCGCAACGGTTTGACGAAACGCGCGGATTCAAATTTATTTCTTATGCTGTTTGGTGGATTCGCCAATCTATTTTGCAAGCCTTAGCCGAACAAAGTCGCATAGTGCGTTTACCACTTAATAAAGTGGGTTCGCTCAATAAAATTAATAAAGCCTTTTCTGAACTCGAGCAAGAGTTTGAACGCGAACCTTCACCCGAAGAATTAGCCGATTTATTACAAATCACATCCGATGAAGTTGAAACGACGCTCGGCGTTGCTGCGCGACACGTTTCGATGGATGCGCCTTTTGTAGATGGCGAAGACAATTCGTTATTGGATGTTTTAGAAAATACTACAACGCCTGGTACAGATGCTAAACTTGAACACATCGAATCTCTTAGTCGCGAGATTGAGCGATCTCTCGGCGGATTAACTGACAGACAGAGTGATGTTATTCGTTTGTATTTCGGTATTGGTATTGAACACCCGATGAGTTTGGAAGATATTGGCGATCGTTTCGGTTTAACGCGTGAACGCGTGCGCCAAATTAAAGATAAAGCGATTAATAAATTGCGCAATTCTGCAAAAAGCAAAATGCTTAAAAATTATTTAGGGACGTAGTAATTGTTCGTTATCGCGTCATCAAATAAACATCCCGCATATTTTTTCAGAATATGCGAGATGTTTATTCTATCCCAATTATATTACTTCTACGTTCTAACAAAAGCGTATCTCTCCAAGTGCCGTTTAATTTACCAACACGTTCTCTCAATCCAATTTGTCTGAATCCGCTTTTTTCATGAAGCGCAACACTTGCTCCATTTTCTGGAAAAATGCCAGATTGTAGCGTCCAAATATTATTTGCTTCACTTTCGAAAATGAGGGCATTCAATAAATTTTGACCCGCACCTTTATTTTTAAAATCGGAATGCACATAAACACTTACTTCCGCCACGCCGCCATAAACACAACGATTAGAAACAGCACTGAGAGAAGCCCAACCTACAATTTTATCATCCTGAAGGCATACAACTCGCCCGAATTTTAAATGTAACGCATCCCAACTTTCAAAACTCGGAGCCGAAGTTTCAAAAGTTGCATTCCCTGTGGCAATTCCCCACTCGTAAATTTCTTTTACTGCTTCCCAATCGGGAGGGCGCATAGTTCTAATTTCCATTTTTAGATTTCATTTTTAAAAACTTTGATTTACATTTAGCAACATCCGCCACCGGGTGTGCAGCAACTATTTTTTGTAACAGCTAATTTTAATGGACTCAACAAAGTGTTATTTATTGGAACGCCACAAGTATCTTTTGCAAGACAATCAGTTTGTGTAGGCGTGAGTATAAAGTCGCCGTTTTCGATAGTTAAACCATATTTTCCAATCGTATCGGTTTGGTACTCTACTTCAATTTCTAAATCTTCATCGTTAAGAATTTTTTTTGAAATATCCAGAATAGTCAGAAAACCGTTGGGTTTAAGTCTGTGTTCAAAATCAGATGCGACCCAAATTTGTATGTTCGCAGATTTTTCTTGGTGCACTTCGCCTCCACAATCAATAAAGTTTTTAGTAATTAAACCCACTTCAGTAATGTGAAAATGAGAAGGGATATTTTTTCCATTTGGTAATATAAAAGTCACCGAACTCATATCGGTTAATTGTGATTTTAATTCAGAGATACGCATATAATGTGATTAAATGATGAGAAAATTATAAAACATCTTCTATAAATTGCTTGCAATAAGCTTTAATGGTGTCGCGTACAGTTCTAAACTGTTGCATTATTTCTTCTTCACTACCTTTTGATTTGGCAGGATCTGGGAAATTATGGTGAAATTTTTTAGCTTTCGATGGAAAAATCGGGCAATGTTCGTTTGCATTATCACAAACTGTCAATACGATATCGAAATCAATATTTGCGTACTCGTTCACATTGTTCGACGTATTACTCGAAATATCTACACCATCTTCTTTCATGGTTGCAATCGCTCTTGGATTAACACCGTGCACTTCTATGCCTGCACTATAAACCTCTACCCTATCGCCACCAAATAATTTTAAGTAGCCATCTGCAATTTGGCTTCTACAACTATTGCCAGTGCATAATACTAAAATTTTCTTTTTCATAATCTAAATTCTTAAAAATCAATCGCAATATGCCGATAATTATTTGCAAAAAAAATCAACAACATTTTTGTGTTGCGTCTGTAAAACTTTTAAATAAATCTGAAATAAAATTTTTTGCAATGTTCCACTCTGTTTCATCAATGCAATAACACACGCGTGCACCTTCTATATCGCCTTTGATTAATCTCGCTTCTTTTAATTCTTTGAGATGTTGCGACACGGTGCTTTGCGAGAGCGGTAGTTCTTCCACTATATCGCCACAAATGCACGCATTTTTCTGAATTAAGATTTTTAAAATTGCAACGCGAGCAGGATGTGAAAGCGCTTTAGCATATTTTGCAACTCTATTATCTGCAACGTTAAACTCCGTAGATTTTGTAGCACCCATTTAATAAATTTATTTCTATCGCAATATTACGATAGAAAGATTCGATTCTCCTAATTTTTTATTTTATTTTTATTAAAATCTAAATACTTCTTGAAATAACTTTATGAAATAGCTTTTCATTCAAAAATCTCTTTTGTCTTTTGTATTTTTGACAATAATTATGTTACCTGATTCTAATTTAACATAAAAGAAATCACCTTACACTTATTCACATGAAAAAAAAAACTTTACCTTCTTATTTCACTATTTGCATAGTTTGGTTTTTAGTAAAAACGACTGGTTGCTTCGGACAAAGTCCGGAATTTTCAATTCGCGAATTTGCATCTGGTCAAATAAAAAAAGGGGTGCGTTCAATTGGAATGGGTGGCGATGGCGCAACTTGGGGAAACTATTCGTTGGTTTATAGAGATTCCAATACAGTTTTAGTTGATGCAGGTAACTCATCGTATAGCAACGATAACAATTTTAGTTTCACCGCTTTGGGTGTGGTTTTACCACCTTTCAAGAATGGGCTAACGATTTTCGCATTGGCATTATCGCAATATGCTTCCAATATTTCAACAACTTTAAAATCACCAGGATTTGGAAATTCTGCTTTGCCTGTACATGGCGATGGCAATAACCAATCAATATTTGCTAAAGCAGCAATGCCAATCGGTAAAAAAATTTCTATCGGGATACTTGTTTCTTATGAACGCTCTCAATTTAATGGTGTTGCTGATTTATCGCCCTTATCTGTGCGTTACCAAACCAATTGGTTGCCCTCTGGTGGGTTCGGAATAACTTGGCAAGCTAATAAACGATTTCTTTTAGGTGTACGTGCATTATTCAATAATGACAATGAAACCCGAATTGATAATTTGGGCTCTACCACGGGTTTAAATAATACACAAGAGTACAGAGCGGGTGTTTCGGCAGGACTTTGGAAAGGTGCTTTAGTTGATGTAGGCGGAAATATTAGGCACAGAGAAAATCAATTGAATAACGTCAACGCTACTTCAACGCAGCCAAACTTAGGATTTGAACAAAATTTATGGAAAAGACATTTTGCCTTTCGATTCGGTTTAGATGAAACTTCAAAAACCTTTGGCATGAGCTTTCGATTCAGCCCAATTGCTTTTGATTTAGCTTTTGTTGATAATTTAGCAATTGAAAGATTAGGTAGTCTTTTTGGAACAAGTAGTAATTCCTTAATTGCTACTTTTGTATTTGACTACGCAAGTTTGAGAAAAAAATAAAAGATTTTAGTTAAGTCTTGAATGATTGGTGATACTTTTTGCACTAAAGCCTAACACTTACTACGAAAGTCTATTTTTATAATCTAAATAGCCAAATTTTTTGAAAAGCAAGAATTTATTTTCTTCTGTCCACATACCAATGCTTGGATGCGGAACACCGTTGAAAGTGGATGTTTTCACCATCGTATAGTGAATCATGTCTTCAAAAATAATGTCGTCGCCAATTTTTGGAAGCGTTTCAAAACCATATTCTGTCATGTAGTCGCCGCTCAAACAACTTGTTCCGCCAATTTGATAATTAAATAAACCTTCTCTCGGTTCGGATGCACCCCGAATGCGCGGACGATAAGGCATTTCTAAAGTGTCTGGCATGTGCGCCGTAAAACTTACATCCGTAATAATTGTTCGCACACCGCGATTCTCGACAATGTCTAAAATTTTAGCGCGCAACACGCCTGTATCCCAACCAATCGCGCTGCCAGGCTCTAAAATAATTTCTAAGTTTGGATATTTTTGTTTGAAATTTAAAAGCGCATTTTCAAGCAATACTAAATCATAACCAGCGCGTGTCATTAAATGCCCACCGCCGATATTCAGCCATTTTAATTTGGGGAGAAATTTGCCGAGTTTGCTTTCAATGGTATCTAATAAATCAGAAGTATCTTGCGCGCTCGATTCGCAAAGACAATGAATATGAAAACCTTCCACACCCGGCGGCAAAGATTCGTTAATGTCTAAATAATCTATACCGAGACGAGAACCTGGTTTACCCGGATTATACAGTTCTGTTTCAACAACAGAAAAATCGGGATTAATGCGTACACCACAACTGACGGCGTGTTTTTTAAACCTTTTTGCACTCGGAAAAAATTTTCTGAATTGCGCCAACGAATTGAAACTGATGTGCTGCGAATATTTTAAAATATTTTGAAAATCATCTTCTGTGTAAGCGACTGAATAAGTGTGCGCTAAACTTTCCATTTCTTCAAAACAAAGACGTGCTTCGTTCAAACTGCTCGCTGTTGCGCCGTCTAAATATTCGCGCACCAAATAAAAACTTTTCCAAAGTGCGTAACCTTTAAAAGCGACAATCACTGATACACCTGCGCGTTGCTTCAAACCTTTAATGAGTTCTAAATTTTTGCGCAATTGTTTTTCATCAACAACATAGCAAGGTGAGGGGATTTCAGAAAAATTCATATGATTATTAAGGAATAAATCGGTTTATGTAAATTTCAATCTGACTTGAAATTTCAAAGATAATTTCCCGCAGACTTCTGGAAATTAATTACTAAGATGTACTTCGAAAATCTTTAGAAAATTAATTTTTAAATTAAAATTAAACTTCTAAATCTATATTATGCGCTTCGTGCCACGGCAAACCCATTTCATTCATTTTTTTTAAAAACGGATCTGGGTTAAGTTGCTCTATGTTAAAAACACCATTTCCGCTCCATTGTTTACTCAGCATCATCATAGCGCCAATTGTTGCAGGCACGCCTGTTGTGTAACTTACGCCTTGTGTTCCAGTTTCTTCATACGCTGCAGCATGACTACAATTATTCCAAATGTAATAAGTGCGCTTTTCGCCATTTTTAACTCCCGAAATCCGACAACCGATAGATGTAAAACCCGTGTAATTTTCGCCGAGATCGCCAGGATTGGGTAAAACAGCTTTTAAAAATTCGATAGGAATAATTTTTTTACCTTTAAATATTATGGGCTCAATTCCTGCCATACCAATATTTTGAATAACGCGCAAATGCGTTAGGTATTCTTCGCCAAAAGTCATCCAAAAACG
>JAYVVO010000627.1:0-7363 GCA_043786955.1 Saprospiraceae bacterium | reverse complement strand
TGGTGCGGTGGTAAATTTAGGTGCTTTAGGCATAATGACGAAAATTACTTTGGATATTCAACCTACTTTTCAGGTTCGACAAGATGTGTATCAAGATTTACCGTTGCAATCGCTCAAAGATCACTTCGATGAAATTATGTCGAGTGGTTATAGCGTGAGTTTATTCACAGATTGGCAGAATGATAACGTCAGTCAAATTTGGATTAAACGCCGTTTAGATTCGGAAATAAAAGAATTAGGCGCTGATTTTTTTGGCGCAAAACGCGCTACTAAAAACTTACATCCTATCACGCGACTTTCTGCCGAAAATTGCACAGAACAAATGGGAGTTGCAGAGGCATGGTATGAACGTTTGCCACATTTTAAAATGGGATTTACACCAAGCAGTGGCGAAGAATTGCAAGCTGAGTTTTTTGTACCGCGCAAAAATGCGGTCGAAGCCATCTCGGCACTTTATAAAAAAGGTAATTTAATTTTTCCCGAACTGATGATTACTGAAATTAGAACCATTGCTGCCGATAATTATTGGTTAAGTATGGCTTATAAACAGGATTCTGTCGCCATACATTTTACTTTGAAGCAACATACGCCAGAGGTAATAAAACTTTTGCCTGTCATTGAAGCAGAACTTGCGCCTTTTGGTGCGCGTCCGCATTGGGGAAAGTTGTTTACAATTGCACCAAGCATATTAGCATCGCGCTACGAAAAAATGCCAGAATTTTTAAATTTGGCTCGAAAATATGATTCGCAAGGAAAATTTAGAAATGCTTTTTTAGATTTAAATATTTATCAACAAAATTCTTAATTTTCTAAACTGTTTTAACTCACTCAATTTTCCTTTTTCAATTTAACCTTTCCGACTTTAACGATTACTATGCAATGCTGCGTTGAAAATAATCTTAACGCAGAGTCGCAAAGGAATCGCAGAGTTCGCAAAGAAAATTATTCTCTACTATGAAGTTAGGTACTACTTCTTTTTTACTTCTGATTTGTTTGAGATTATTCTCGCAATCAATCCCTTTGCCCGAACATCCGCGCCCAGATTTTGAACGTGCGCATTGGCTCAACCTCAACGGCTCATGGGATTTTGAATTTGATAGTTTGAATATTGGTTTAGAAAAAAATTGGCAAAATGGGAATACAACTTTCTCGAAAAAAATTACTGTGCCTTTTCCTTGGGGTTCTAAACTTTCGGGTGTAAATGATGAAGCCGATTATGCGTGGTATAAAAAACAAATTATAGTTCCACAATCTTGGTCGAATCAACGCATTTTTGTAACAGTTGGTGCATCTGATTATGAAACAACTGTTTGGTTCGATAACCATTTAGTGGGTAAACATATCGGCGGCTATACACCTTTTTCATTTGAACTGACAGAATTTATAAAATCGGGGACGTTACAGAATTTAGTTATTCGCGTGGATGATAAACGCCGCGATTTTGCTTTGTATGGTAAACAAGGTTACGGTAACGCGCGGGGCTTATGGCAAACTATTTTTTTGGAAGCGCGCGGTCAAACTTTTTTTGAAACTTTACATTTTACGTCAGATATTGATAAAAGTAAAGTTAAAACAGAAGTTGTTTTCTCAAGTGCTTTGAAATCGAATACAGAAATCACGTTAAAAATAAAAACGCCAACGGCTGATATAATTTCAAAACAAAGAATTGCTAAAAATGCGGAAAAAGCAGAATTTGAAATTGATATTCCTAATCAAAGACTTTGGACTTTAGATGATCCGTATACGTACGAAACAGAGATAGCGATTGGTGATGATGTAGTGAAATCGTATTTCGGTATGCGCAAAATTTCGGTCGTGAATTTGCCAAATACAAACATTCCTTACGTCGCCTTAAATAATCAACCGATTTATTTACAACTCACACTTGATCAATCGTATCATCCCGACGGATTCTATACTTTTCCTACGGATGAATTTATGCGCAATGAAATCAAACTCTGTAAAGATATTGGTTTAAACGGCATCCGAACGCATATAAAAATTGATGTTCCGCGTAAATTATATTGGGCGGATAAATTGGGTTTGTTGGTGATGTCCGATTTGCCAAATTTTTGGGGTGAACCAACGCTACAAGCACAAGCTGAATCGGAACGCACTTTGCGCGAAATGATTGAACGCGATTATAATCATCCTGCTATTTTTTCATGGATTAATTTTAATGAAACGTGGGGTTTGCAAACTAAAGTCATTGAAAATGGAAAAGAGAATTACCGATATTTACCTAAAACACAAAATTGGGTTGCTTCGATGTATTATTTAGCAAAATCACTCGATCCAACGCGTTTGGTTGAAGATAATTCTGTGTGCTGTGGCAAAGGTCACACGCAAACGGATATAAACTCTTGGCATGAATATTTGCCAGGTTGGGGATGGGAAGAACGACTCAACAAGATTGATTCAAATTCTTTTGATGGAAGTACTTACAATTTTGAAAAAGGTTTTAAACAAGGCACTCAACCAAATATTAATTCTGAGTGTGGTAATGTTTGGGGTTATGACGGCAGCACAGGCGATGTTGATTGGAGTTATGATTATCATCGCATGATGAATTCTTTTAGAATGCACCCGAAAGTTGCAGGTTGGCTTTATACGGAACATCACGATGTGATTAACGAATGGAACGGATATTGGCGATTCGATCGCACTAAAAAATTTACAGGCGTTGAAGAGATGGTTGAAGGAATGTCGCTCAAAGATTTTCATTCAGAGTTTTATATCTCGACTGGAAATGAAATTTGTAAAACTTTGAAGGGTGGAGAAGAATTAGAAGTTCCGTTGTTTTTTTCTGCTATGACCGGTAAAGCAGTAAGAGATAGTTCTTTGTATATTGAATACAAAATTGACTTTATGGATAAAGATGGTGAACCAGATATAAACCATTGGAATGGTGGTCTTTTTTATTTTGATTATCAACCTTGGATGCAAAAAAAACTTCCGTCAATAAAATCTTTAGTTCCAAATTATTCTGGTTTAGGAATTGTAAAAATTTTATTGAAAGACCGCAACGGAGTGATTTTGCACCGTAATTTTATGAATTTTGTTGTCAAATCTTCCAAAAACAAAAGGAATAATACAATTTTTGAAGTTAATCCCAAAGATTTTGTAAAATCGGAATGGTCACAAAAGCAATGGAACGTTATGGATGGATTGAAAGTTAACGGTACAGGTAAAGGTTTTTTTGAGTATCAAATACCGATTGCCAAAGATTTTAAACTTGAAAATTATAAAGAAGCCTACGTTTTGTTTGAAGCCTCAGCAAAACAACTTTTCGATAAAGATAAAGACGGAATGTTTGAAAAAAATCAAGATTATATGCTCGGTGCAAAAGAATCGCCGCATAAAAATCCTAATTCTTATCCGATGACGGACGAAAAAACATTTCCTTCAGTGATTGACGTTTACATTAACGGCGAGAAAACAAAATCGGTTACTTTGCCCGACGATCCCGCCGATCATCGCGGCGTATTGTCTTGGAATAGTCAATTGAAAGATAAAAAACTACACGAAGCGGGATCGTATGGTTATTTGGTAAAAATTCCCATTACTAAAAATGATTTGACAAAAGCGATTTCGCAAGGGTATTTAAATTTAAAAATTCAAACGCAAGGCGAAGGCGGTTTGGCAATTTATGGCGAAGATTTTGGACGCTATCCGATCAATCCAAGCTTGATAATTAAAAATTAAGAAAACTTTCGTGGAACTTCAAAAATTCTCTGAACGTGGTAAATCCATTTGCAAACTCATTTTATAAAATTTTAACGATGAAATTTATTTATTTGTTTTTAGCACTGCTTTTAGTTTCAAGTTGTGCACCTAATTCAGATCAGAAATCAAAATCAGAACAGAAGCAAGCATTGGATATTGAAAAATCTGGCTTTGGCAAACTGAAAGATGGTTTCGCTATTGATCTCTACACATTGAAGAATGTCAACGGAATGACTTTAAAAATTACCAACTATGGTGGAGCAATTGTTTCTTGGACGGCGCCCGATAAAAACGGGAAGTATGAAGACATAGTTTTGGGTTGCGATTCCGTCTCAGGTTATGAAAACGGCGTGCCGTATTTTGGTGCATTGGTTGGTCGCTATGGAAATAGAATTGCGCAAGGTAAGTTTACGCTCGATGGCAAAAAATATAATTTAGCTGTCAACAATGGCGCAAACCATTTGCATGGCGGATTAAAAGGTTTTGATAAAGTTATTTGGAATGTGCAAACCATCAATGGTGAAGAACCTGCCTTGAAATTAACTTACTTGAGTAAAGATATGGAAGAGGGTTACCCAGGAAATTTATCGGTTGAAGTTGTTTACACACTACAAAAAGATAATTCTTTGAAAATAGATTATAAAGCAACAACTGATAAAACAACTGTTCTAAATTTAACAAATCATGCGTATTTCAATCTGACTGGAAATCCGAACAATACCATTCTCGATCATAATTTAGTGTTGAATGCTTACTTTTTTCTACCCGTTAATAAAGGTCTTATTCCTTTAGGTGAACCAGAGAATGTCAGCCATTCAAACTTCGATTTTTTAACTGCTCACAGAATCGGCGATCGTATTAATGATTCTGTGGGGGATGTTCAAATAAAATTAGGTGGTGGCTATGATCACGCTTGGATTTTAACGGATACCTCAAAAAATATCAGACAAGCTGCTATTTTGTCAGAACCTAGTTCTGGTCGCGTGATGGAAGTTTTTACAACTGAACCTGCGATTCAATTCTATACGGGTAATTTTTTAGATGGGACGATTAAGGGAAAAGGTGGAATAATTTATAAACGTCGTACAGGAATTTGTCTAGAAACGGAACATTTTCCAGATTCACCGAATCAACCTAAATTTCCAACGACTGTTTTAAAGCCGAATGAAGTTTATAAAACTACGACGGTGTATAAGTTTTCGACGCGTTAAAGTTTTTAGAAAATCAATAGATCTAATTAACTTTTCTGGGTCTTCAATTTAGATTGTCGTAGTTGTTTTAAGAAGAAGACAAAATTAAAGGTTGTTATCACTTTTTATTTTTTGTACAAATTCTACAGGAACATTAAAAATATCAGCAACATCAACCAAACTTGATGGACCTTTTTTTAAAGACTTCAAAATCCCTGCAATTTTTGCTTCAAGCCCGCCTTCCATTCTGGCAGTATCTAAACTATTTTTTAAATCCCTGTAAATTTTTATACTTTGCTCGTAGTTCTTTTTTTCTTTAGGTTTGTATTTAGCTATTTCAGCAGCTTCAAATGAGCTATGAAAAATTCTTTCTTTTAATTTCTCAGGTCGGTTCTCCAAATTAGGCAAGTTTTTCAGTGCATACAACCATTCATCATAATGAGATTCTAATTCGATTTCAGTTTTAGTAAAATTTGGCATCTTTAAATAGATAAATGTAAGTTTATCGTAAAAAACCTGGCAATTTTGATCCTTTAATTTTACAACATGACGCACTTCTTTATTTTGTTGAACTGAATCGAAAACGAAATCCAATATGCCTACAGTATAAACTTCACTTAATTTGTAATCCCAATCGTTGCGGATAGCTTGTTTTTGGATTGGGAAACTCGCATAGTAAACGCTTCTGTCTTTGAAATAATTTTGTTTGGCTTTTTACATTTCAATAATAAAACGTTCACCTGAAGCACTGAGGCAATACAAATCAAAAATTGCTTTTCTATCCGATTCTGTTTGTCCCATAAACTCAGCCGATTTATAAGTCAGGTCTTGAATTTTTTTATTTTCTGGTAGAATAACATCATTCAAAAAGGCAATGAGTAAATCTTTATTAAGCTCAGTGCCAAACAATTTCTTAAAACCAAAATCGGTGAAAGGATTTATATATCTTTCTATGAGTGCCATAAAATTAAAGTTTCAAATTGATTATGTCTGACTTATCCCCAGAAATTTAAAACTTTTAAACGATTTACCCACTGAAATATTTGCTCTTATCTCAAAAACGGTAAACGCGCATTAAACTGGTCGGCTAATTTTTGATAGCTACTTGGCAAAATAGTATTAGGATTATTTTTTTTGTAAAAATCTATATTATCAGAATAGAATGCTGTGAGTTTTTCCCCGTCCGATTTTGTAGTTACGTGAGTATTCAAATAACCTAAAAATTTTAGAATAAACGGATCGTAAGCACCCGCTTTATTACTTTTATTAAACGCTGAAAGCAGATTATCTAAATTGTCATCGAGTTTATAATATTCGGCGGACATGCCAACATACATTTGGTAAGCACTGTAATATTTTGGTAGAATCTTCATGGATTTTTCCAAATACGGTTTCATGGTGTCGAGTATGGCTTTTTTCTGTTCAATGGTTACCGTTGAATCGAGTTTCATGTAACGGCGTTCAAATAATGCTGTGGCATAAAAGCAGTTTGAGCGAGCGCTATTAGGCGAATATTTTACGGCTGCTTGCTCTAAAGTAAATGGATTTTGCCAATCGGGTAATCGTTTTTGTTGCCAATAAATTAGTAAGAGTGCGTAAGCGCCAAATGCAATTGATGAACTCCAACGAACAACATTATTTTTTTGAAAAACTGTAATTCCGTAAGCCACCAAAATACAAAATCCGATTGAAGCATGAAACAAAAACCTATCATTCATGAAAGTACCGACTGAAACAAATAAATTGCTGACAATGCTTAGTGCAATTAGATAAAATAGGATGGAATAAACGACGATGGATTTACTTTTCCAATTCCGAATGACATAATATGCCAAACCTAAATGAATACCGAGCGATGCTAAAACATACGGCGATGACCACGTCATGCGCGGAATTTGATACGGATAATAATCGTGTGTGAGTGGAAAAGGAATAATTAAAAGTTTCAGATAGAGTAGGAGCGTGTAAAAAATGGTGGCGTATTTATCTGCAAAATCCATTTCTGCAAACGGATTATTCATTGGGTCCGTAATTTCTTTTTCACCTACCAAATAACCAATCGCGTTTGTTCTGAAAATGAGATAAATAAAAGTTGCCGCTAAAAATATTCCAGTGGCTATTAAAATAGATTTTCTATCTGCTTTTGTAAAAAAGTATAGCGTTAACGGAATAATGGCGGCAAAAACTAAAACACCTTCTTTTGAAAGTAAACCTAAAAGCGCACTCACGAATAAATAAATTAGTAGCCTTGCGCGTTTTTCAAACGTGTAGCGAATAGCGTAATACATTGCACCGAGTTCAAAAAGAAGTGCTAATAATTCGTCACGTCCTTTAATGTTTGCGACAACTTCAATATGCGTTGGGTGAATAGCAAATAAAAAAGCCGCTAAAAAAGGTACGTTACTGAGTAATGAACTTAATTTATTTTTTTCTGAATTTTCATTTTG
>JAYVVO010000626.1:0-2578 GCA_043786955.1 Saprospiraceae bacterium | reverse complement strand
GCGATAATTCGACTTGGGCAGAAAAATATGTAGTGGCTAACGCGCATTTCTCACACACGTTTAATTTTTCTAAATCTACTTTCGAGGTGAGTTTACGCGCTCAAAATATTTTTAATACTGATTACCAAGTTGTAGCATATTATCCGATGCCTAGAAGAACTTTATCCGTGGCTGCGCAAATATTTTTTTGAGAATCTTCAAAGAAAAATGCAAATAAAAGTTTGCGTAAATTAAAAACTAATTTTATGTTTACATCATTGTTTTATTTGAAGGAATTTAGAATTCACTTTTAAATTAAATCCCAACACGGCTAAAAGATTTTGTAATAAATTTGTTGAGCCTAATTCAACCTTATCGGGTTTGAATTGAAAAAATTAAACCACGTAAAGTTACATTGTTCTCAATAGAATTGGATTATGAAAATTTTTTGTGTTGGAAGAAATTATGTAGCGCACGTTTTGGAACTCAAAAATGAAGTGCCTACCGATCCGCTCATTTTTATGAAACCGCCCACAGCTTTATTGCTTGAAGATAAACCATTTTATCATCCCGATTTTTCTCAAAATATTCACTATGAAGTAGAATTAGTTTTGAAAATTTGTAAAAACGGCAAAAGTATTCAGCCGCAATTTGCTCACAGGTATTATGATGCTATCGGGCTTGGAATTGATTTTACGGCGCGCGACTTACAAGATAAATTCAAAGCCAAGGGTCAGCCGTGGGAATTAGCGAAAAGTTTTGACAATTCAGCAGTTGTAAGTCCTTTCTTACCTTTAGATGAATTAGGTGCTGCGCCGTATCAATTTTTGATGCAAAAAAATGGTATCGTGGTGCAATCTGGTAATACTGAAAATATGATTTTTAGTTTTGACGACATTATTTGTTTTGTTTCAAAATATATAACTCTCCAAAAAGGTGATTATATTTTTACTGGAACACCTGCAGGAGTTGGTAAAGTTTCGATTGGGGAAGTTTATACTGGTTTCTTAGGCGATAAAAAAATGTTTACGTGTGAAATAAAGTAGAATCTATTTTGAGTTTTAAATTATTTGAAACTACTTTTATTTCGGCATATTGTTTTTTCTGATTAATTTGGCGTTAAAATTGAGCATTTTGTAATGTTTAATATCTCTAATCAAATTTAGAACGTCGTGTAGTGAATCAAACATTAGCAGAGAAAGAAAATATTTTGCGCTTCAACGCTGAGATTTCATCAGCGGTGGAATGCTACGTAAGTTCTTTTCTTGAAACATCCGTCGCAAAATATTTTGTCTATCACGACTTACAACACACGCGTGATGTGGTTAGTGTTTGTAAAAAACTCGGCGAAGCGTATAAACTGAACGCAACAGATTTAACAAATTTGCTCATCGCCGCTTGGTTTCACGATACCGGGTTTGTTAATGGCTCAGAAAATCACGAAAATCGCTCGGTTGAAATTGCACTTTCCTTTTTAAATAATTTTGTCTTACCACCCGAATCACTCTCTGTTATAACTCGTTGTATTCAAGCGACGTGTGTACCGCACACACCGCACACGCTCTTAGAAAAAATTATTTGCGATGCCGATTTAAGCCATCTCGGAACGGATGCTTATTGGTATAGAAACGCGCGCGTGAGAGAAGAAATGGTGAACGTGAGTGGTAAATCCATGACAGAAGAAGAATGGCTCGATTTTGAAATCGCTTTCATGCTCAGCCATAATTACCAAACAGATATTGCGCGTGCAGCTTTTGATGCTTCTAAATCGAAGCATATTAAAATTCTTTATCGGCAAAAAGAGCGCATAACGGCGGGTAATTATGCACCAGAAATTAATTTTACGGATAAGTTTTCAAAAAATAGTGCTACTTCACATTCTTTAAACGGAAAAGAAGATGCCATAGAAAAAGCGATGCACGTCGGCAAAGGTGCTGAGACGATGTTCCGAACGACTTATGATACGCACAATAACTTGAGCGCATTAGCCGATCATAAAGCCAACCAAATGCTGACTGTTAATACGCTTATGATTGTGATTAGTCTTTGTTTGTTGCTCCCTCAATTAGAAAATGCGCCGCAATTTATTATTCCAACCATGCTGATGCTGACGGTTTGTTTAACATGCATTGTTTTAGCAACCATGGCAACGCGACCAAAAGTTACAACGGGCGAAGTCACGCTTGAAAATATTCGGCAAAAACGCTCCAATCTTTTATTTTTTGGGAACTTCCATAACATGAAACTCGACGATTTTCAGTGGGGAATGATGGAAATGATTAAAGATGCCGATTTTCAATACAGCTCAATGACGCGCGATTTATATTTTTTAGGTAAAGTCCTCGCTGCAAAATACCATTTCTTAACGCTTTGCTACAATGTTTTTATGTACGGCATTATCATTTCAGTCTTGCTTTTCTCTTTCGCATTTATTTCAGGTGCAAGTATGGCTACCAAACTACCCGTATTTTTAAAACATTGATTTTATAGGCTAAATTTTTTTCAAAAACGATTATGCGCATCTCGGAATTTGCATTTAAACTATTAGCATACAATGCGATTTCTCATTTCCAAAACCGCCTTTCTTATATAACTTTAA
>JAYVVO010000625.1:0-2579 GCA_043786955.1 Saprospiraceae bacterium | reverse complement strand
AATCGCAAAAACATTTAAATTTTCCAGATGATGCTTGGTTTGCGAAATTTCCTCTAATAATTTTTTGACTAAATCGTCGGCTTCAAAAGTATTGTATTTTGAAATTCGTTTGATCCGAATTTCTGTCAATCGCGTAATATCTTCTTCACTTATCGCGCGATTAAGCACTAAGCGCGTATCGTTGGCTAAAACTTTATCTTCAGGCTGACGCACGTATTTTGTAAGTTCCGTGGGAATAATTTTTAAAACTTCTTCCCAACTTTCAGCTTCTTCAATGTTGTGGTAAATGCGTTTTTCGATAAATATTTTTTCAAGACTCGCGAAATGCCATTTTTCTTCGAGATCGTGCTTTTTAATTTCCAGTTCACGCCGCAATAATTCTTTCGTTTGTTGCGTACAAACGCGCAAAATTTCGTTTACATCTGTGAAAAGCGGTTTATTATTCGCGATGATGCAAGCGTTAATCGAAATAGAATATTCGCAATCGGAAAAAGCATAGAGCGCATCCATCGTTACATCGGGTGAAACGCCAGGTTGCAACTCAATATAAACTTCAACGTCTTTAGCTGTGTTATCCGATACTTTTTTTATTTTTATTTTCCCTTTCTCCCCCGCTTTCAAAATACTTTCAATCAAATCACCCGTCGTAATTCCAAATGGAATTTCTTTTATCAGAATCGCTTTTTTATCTTTTGAAATTTCCATGCGCGCACGCACTCTCACTTTTCCACCGCGTTTACCAGCGTTATAGTTCGTCACGTCCACAAATCCGCCAGTGAAAAAATCAGGAAAAATTTGAAATGGTTTTCCTTTTAAAATGTCAAGACTCGCTTTAATGAGTTCTATAAAATTATGCGGCAGTATCTTAGTCGAAAGTCCGACTGCAATACCTTCCACACCTTGCGCCAGCACCAACGGAAACTTAGACGGCAATGCGACGGGTTCTTTTTTTCTGCCATCATAGGTTAATTGCCACTCCGTCGTTTGCGGATTGTAAAGAACATCAAGTGCAAATTTTGTTAATCGCGCCTCAATATAACGCGCTGCGGCGGCGGCATCACCCGTTCTTGCATCGCCCCAATTGCCTTGGCAATCAATTAATAAATCTTTCTGACCGAGATTCACTAACGCATCGCCAATAGATGCGTCTCCATGCGGATGATATTGCATCGTCTGACCGATGACATTCGCGACTTTGTGATAGCGACCGTCATCCATAATATTTATTGCGTGCAGCAAACGCCGTTGAACAGGTTTTAATCCATCTACTATACCAGGGACAGCACGTTCTAAGATAACGTAACTCGCGTAATCCAAAAAATAATCTTGGTACATATCGCCGAGCGTGATGATGTGCGCATCACCATTTACGCCATTCGGAGGCGTAGTTTGATCGGATATATCTTTAGTGTCGGGCATAAACTTTAAATTAATCTGCAATTTTACTACAAAATTTATTAATAGCAATCATTTTGGCAAATAAAAAACATTTTGTTTTTATTTTTCTCAATGAAATACTTAATTTGTATGTTCCTTAAATTGTCGCTATTTTTTTAAAAATTCCTTGCAAATGACTTAATAGTTTCAAACTTCTTTTGTAGCTTGTGTTAGGTTTGAAACTACATTTCTGAAATGTTAGCTAAATCTAAATACCGATTCTAAAAGAAGATGAACCATTCTACAATGATGATACACAGAACGTTTAATGCGTGTTGTATTAACCTATCTACTTTTGTTTTGGGCGTAACAATTTTTGCACCCCCAAAATTGCGTCTTCATGTCTTAGCTTTTTTCATTTCAGTGATTTTTTCATTGGGCTATACTCCATTGGCGCGCGCGCAACAACCCAATGTTGCGTTATTAGAAGCTCAATTTAAAACAAACCCGAATGCTGAAACTGCAAATGCTTTGAGCAAAACGTATCAAAATTTGGCACTATGGTATCGGAAAATACCTAACTTTGATCGCGACAGCACGGTTTATTATTTTGATAAAGCGATTGCTTTGCTGGAAAATTCAAGACCTATACAATACGAACGTTTAACAGAAATTTATACCGATGTGTTGAGCCGAAGCAATCGCTCTCATCCTTTTTTAAAAGTAGATTCTATTGCTGCCAAAGGTTGGGAACACTTTGAACACATTCCGTCAAGTCAGAGAAATAAATTGGTGGAATATAATTTTCTTAACAATTGGTCATCTATAAAAGTAGAAAAAGGTGAGTTGAAAAATGGGTTAGATTTATACACTAAAGCGTATGAACTTTTAAAAAATGATAAACGATCAGACATTCAAGCCAAAGTTTTAAAAGATAAAGGTCGTTTTTATTCTCGTTATGGTTTGCCTGAAGAACTCGCGGCTGCATCAGAAAATTTGAGGCAAAGCATGAAAATGTATGAATCGTTGAGTGACACGGTTTCAGAAAAAAATGAAGCATTGATGCTCATCTATAAAATGTTTGCTTACCAATACGATGATAATAAAAATAAAAAAGATTCGGCAGATTATTTTTATGATAAAATTAAAGGGTTATTACCCGTTCTGAACAATCCGTTTCATTACAATTGGTATTACACTCA
>JAYVVO010000624.1:0-2581 GCA_043786955.1 Saprospiraceae bacterium | reverse complement strand
ACAAAGTCACGCCTATTTTTTTATTATCTTAAACTGCTGTACACCTTCGTGAATATTTTTTACTGTTTTCTGCAAAGGTTCAGACTCGCTGCGATCTTCGGCGGGATCTGCGTTTCAATGGATAAATATTTTGAGCAAAAAAAACGGGCGTTCCTACACAGCAGGAACGCCCGTTTTTTTTGCTTCAATCAATACTCATCTTCATTGAAGAAGAAGTCATCCTTGCGTGGATAATCGGGCCAAATATCTTCTATGCTTTCGTACAGTTCATTTTCTTCATCGAGCGATTGTAAGTTTTCAACCACTTCTCTTGGTGAGCCTGAGCGAATAGCATAGTCAATAAGTTCATCGCGTGTAGCAGGCCATGGTGCTTCTTCTAAATATGATGCTAATTCGAGTGTCCAATACATGATATAAGGTTTATTAAATAAATAAATAGTTGTTCGTTGTTCGTTAATAGTTGTTCGTTGATAGTTGTTCGTTGCACGTTTACGATTAGCCATCAACGAGCAACTATCAACGAACAACCAACAACTAAAGTATAAGCATCGCGTCGCCGTAACTATAAAACCGATATTGTTCTTTCATCGCAATAGCGTAGGCTTCAGAAATAATATCGAAACCGCCGAAAGCGCACGTTAAAACGTAAAGACTTGATTTCGGTAAATGAAAATTTGTTATTAACGCATTATTGATTAAAAAATCGTGTGGCGGGTAAATAAATTTATTCGACCAACCTTCCGCACCTTTCAATGTACCGCCAGCTGTCACCGCCGATTCGATAGAACGAACAACTGTTGTGCCGATAGCACAGACGCGTTTACCTTTTTCTTTCGCTCTGTTCACTGCATCCGCTTGGCTTTGTTCAATCTTAAAATATTCGGCTTCCATTTTGTGTTTCGAAAGGTCTTCGACATCAATCGTACGAAAAGTTCCGAGACCAACGTGCAAAGTAATGTCCGCAAAGTCAACACCTTTTAACTCGAAGCGTTTAATGAGTTCGCGCGAAAAATGCAAACCTGCCGTTGGCGCAGCAACCGCACCCATTTCTTTAGCATACACAGTTTGATAACGCTCCGCATCATTTTCATCCGCGTCGCGATCAATATATTTTGGCAACGGCGTTTGACCCAAAACTTCTAATTCTTTATTAAATTCTTCATCCGTGCCATCGTAGATAAAACGAATAGTTCTTCCGCGGGATGTCGTATTATCAACAACCTCCGCTACGAGTAAATCGTTGCCTTGCTTGTCTTCAAAATACAATTTGTTACCTACGCGAATTTTTCGCGCCGGATCAACCAATACATCCCATAAACGCGCTTCGCGATTGAGTTCGCGCAGCAAAAAAACTTCTATCAGTGATCCAGTTTTTTCTTTTTTGCCGAACATACGCGCTGGAAAAACTTTTGTGTTGTTCCGGATCATAATGTCGCCTTCGTCGAAATAATTCAGCACATCTTTAAAGATTTTATGCTCAATTTTTTTTGTCTTGCGATTAACCACCATCAAACGACTTTCATCGCGATTTTTTACGGGGTGTTGTGCTATTAATTTTTCATCGACCTCGAAATCGAAAAAAGATAACTTAGTTCTAACGCTCATGCAATAATATTTTTATTTCCTAATCATCTGATTTTCAATTTAATATCTTTTTTAGATTTAAACTTCAATGAAAAGGCACGCAAAATTAATTTTTTTATTTAAACTTGCTATTTAATTTCAAAATTTAACACTTTTATTTTGACGCTGTTTATACACTCTAAGTTACGAATTTGGTAACGTAAAAATATTTTTGTAGCAAAATAGAAGTATTTGGTCGAAAATAATTTCGCAATAGTATTAAATACGTTTAATTTACACAAAAATTTTATTTTTTCCGATATTCAACACAAATAGCTTTGCAAACCATAAAAGAAAGTTTTTTACAAGCCTTTGATCAACTGCTCGCGAATAAATTGCGCAGTTTTTTATCCCTGCTCGGTGTAATGGTCGGTATTTTTTGTATCATGGCTGTAAAATCCGCCATTGATTCATTAGAAGATAATGTGCGTGGCAGCGTAAATAAATTAGGCAGCGATATTTTATATGTTGCTAAATTTTCGTGGGGAGAAGATCCAGGCGAAAATTATTGGAAATATGCACGTCGTCCAAATCCTGCAATATCGGATTATAAAGCTTGCAAAGACAATGTAAAAACAGCTGATTTAGTTGCCTTCTCAACTTTCATCGGTACAAAAACAATTAAGTATGAACGCAATTCCGTTGAACGCGCCTTTGCTGTTGCAGTGACAGAAGAATACGATAAACTTCATAATTTAGAATATGCGGACGGTCGTTTTTTTACATCGTCGGAGTATAATTTAGGATTGAAAAAAATTATTCTCGGCTTCAAAGTAGCTAATTTACTTTTTGGCGAAAATAATTCAGCCATTGGAAAAGAAGTTGAAGCGATGGGACAACGCATGGAAGTTGTAGGTGTGTTGAAAGAATCTGGTAAAGATTTACTTAAGATTTTTAATTATGATAACGCCGTAATGATTGGTTTCGAGACCGCACGTTTTGTTACCAACGTCAAACC
>JAYVVO010000623.1:0-2587 GCA_043786955.1 Saprospiraceae bacterium | reverse complement strand
CCGACCTAAAACTATAATTTCCGACAGTTTTGTGAGGCTCAATGCCGAACAAAACTGAATAATAAAAGTGATCATTATATAATGCAGCCTACTTAATTTATTATCGAGATAATATTTCGTAGATGAAAGTAAAGAAGATATATTTTCTTGGTATAAATCCATGATGTCGTTTTGCAAAACAGAATTCTCAATCGTCCCAATTTTACCTGACGATTTAAATCCCTCGAAACGACCATTATTGGGAGTAAGCTGAGTGAAACTAAAAAAAACGTTTTGAGCAGAATATTTTCTAAGCGTATCTTTATTAATGAGCGTACCAAATTTCAAATTAAATATAGCGCTAAATCCGTTTTTTTGCACTTCATAAAATGATTTATCGTTTTCCATTTGTTTAATATCATTTTCTAAATCATCCCCTTGGTAGCGTGTTTAGTAATTTCATCTTCTATGATTTAATTTTCTAACTTTAATGTAAAAATAGATACTTTTGATTAAAATTTAAAATTATTATAAGAATTAGGAAGGTGTAAACATTGTAGATAAATTTAGATTAATCACCGCAGTATCTACAAATAAAAATTAAGTTTGAGCAGTTTTACAAAGTAATCTTGCAAAACTGCTCAATCCTTTTAAAATGCAATCGCCAGCGAGAGGATTAAACGCGTTGGTTTTTTGTCAAATGCAAAAGTTTGATTACCGACGGTGATATGATCGGCATAATCGGAAAAATTACCTTCGTACCGCAAATCCAAACCTAAACCGCCAAAATCTAAACCAAGTCCTGCTTGATAACCCCACTCTAATTTATTGTAGGTGGTAGTTAATCCCGCGATGTTTGTTAAATCGGACGTGCTATTTAAAAAAACGTGTCCAACAGGTCCTGCATTGAGACGCAAAGTCCCAAATTTAAAACCCACCATTAATGGCACGTCAATATTTCTATACGACTCGCTTCGCAACGAATCAATTATTAAACCCAATCGCAACGATTTTACGTTGTAATTGGCACCACTTGAATTAAAAAGCACTTCTGGTTGAATAAAAAAATTACCGAGTTCAACGCGCGCAAATGCACCTAAATGCCAACCATAATTCGCATCGGTTAATTTCAGTGAAAGCGAATCTCTGATATTGGTTATTTTTAAAGGATTTATATCGTTTGGATTTACGTCGGGCGTACTGATACCGCCTTTAATCCCAAATTTAAACGTTTGCGCTTGCATCGAAAAACCGAAGAAAGCTACAACTGAAACAAGTGCTAATGATTTTAATAAATTCATCTTTTAAATGTAATTGATTAATTTTTGAAAAAAGAGTTCATTCTATACGTTTTCACTAAACGTACTAAACTTGTTTGAACGACACAATAGGCTAAAAGTTTAACCCTAATTTAACAATCGTTTCAATAAATCGAGAAAAATTCGTGTTCGAGTGTTGAGCTAGTATGAATACTTTGAGTATTTTTTTTCAGATCCGAAAAATACGTTTTTATGGAGTAATCGGTTGAAGCAAAAGCAATATCCGCCCAAGGCATTGAGCCTTCGTCGAATATTTCGATTTCAATACTTTCTGGCGTAAGTACGTAATCTAAATTAATTAACTCTGCCAAAAAGTGAATGTGCAACTGATTCACCTGTGGCACAGAAAAAATAGAATGGACGCCAATTATTTTTACATCTGCGCCTGTTTCTTCTTTCATTTCGCGGGTCGCGCCTTGTTTAATAGTTTCATTGTTTTCCATAAAACCCCCAGGTAAATTCCAAAAACCCATTCGAGGTTCAATGCCGCGTTTACAAAGCATAATTTTGTTTTTCCAAATAGGCAAACAACCGACAATGATGTGCGGATTTTGATAGGCGATAAAACCACAGCGTGTACAGTGATAGCGTGGCAAATGATCTCCCTCAACTACGTTGAACTGCATTGAATTGCCACAATTGGCGCAAAAGTTTATTTGCATTAAATAGTTACGGGTTTGTTCTAAAAATAATTCCAAAAAATTACTACTTTTACAGACTACAAAAGTAATTAAAACCGTGCTCAATTATATTATCCGAAAGTTATTATACAGTTTGTTGGTCGTAATTTTAATAGTGAGTGTTATAGCTGCTATCATTTACGCCGCACCTGTTGACCCCACGCGACTAACATTTGGTCAGCGCAGCGATAACGCAACTGTTAATGCCAAGCGCGCAGAACTCGGATTGGATAAACCGCTTTATATACAATTGGCTTATTATCTGAATGATATTTCACCGATAGGTCTTCATCAGAACATCATTGAAAATTTAATAAAATATAATTACGCGTTTAAAATTCCTCTTGGTAGTTACGCGATCCTTTTTAAAAAACCATATCTACGTGAATCGTATCAGAGTGGGCGGCAAGTGAATAGTATTTTAGCAGATGCCATACCACAAACAGCAATTCTTGCCTGTGTCGCGATGTTGATTGCAATTGTTCTCGGAATTTCGCTCGGCGTTGCAACTGCTTTACGGCGTAATACTTGGTTTGAAAGTTCTGCTATGTTCGGTTCTGTATTAGGTTATTCTTTGCCGAGTTATATCGTAGCGATGCTGCTCGCGCT
>JAYVVO010000622.1:0-2590 GCA_043786955.1 Saprospiraceae bacterium | reverse complement strand
AAAGACTCGAAAAAATAATTTGACGAACAAAAACTGTATTAAATTTTCCGAACCAAATAAAAATATGCTTAAAAGTATCTTCAAAATTATAAATGACTTTCAAATCAATATTCGAGTTAAAGTTTTCGTCTGAGATTTTTATGTCTAAGTTTTTATTAAATCCTTTTCGGTTTTTATAAAACGGATACCAACCAAAATACAAAATAATCAACAACAAATTGAGTAATATAAAAATGCCGCGCAACGTCTGACCAATACCTGTGTGGCGCGTAATATTGCCTTCTATGATTGCTGCAAAAACCAACATGGGTAGTAATCCTAAAAAAATATTCATGGCATAGCGCGCCGATTTTTTAAAAGAAGCCGCGCGCGATAATGTTTTCGGAAAAATATAACCCGTTCCTAAAGTAATTCCGGCAGCCGTGCCGATTACAATGGCTGAAATTTCTAAAATGCCATGCATCCAAATAGTTAAATTCGCTTCAGCCAATAAATGATGTCGCGCAAAGAAATTTAGAAATGCGCCCACGCGCACACCTTCAAACATCATTAAAGCAATGGAGCCAACGCCTGCTAAAATCCCAACTAAAAAATATGAAAGGCAAACTTCTATGTTATTGAACATTATACCAAAAGTCATGTCTATGCGTCCAGACTCTTTATATACTTTCATTGGATCGCCCGATTTTATATTTTCTTCTGTCATTCGGACATAAGAATCCCCTAAAACACTCGCTGCAAATTTTTCATCTAACTGACTGGAATAATATCCTATTAAAAAAGCAAAAATAAAAAATACTACCGCCCATAGAAAATTCCATCGTGTTTGATAAATAGTATAAGGTAATTTTTCGGTGTAAAAATCTGTGAGCGACACGCGCAAAGACGAAACAAAACCAAATTTTTGCTGTAAACGCACAGTCAGTTGGTTAGTGAAGCGAGAAATATTACGCGTTTTAAAAAAAGTACGCGCCACTGAAACATCATCAGCGTTATTTTGCAAAACGTCGTACAGTTTATATGTACTAACATCTTTATAATTCAGCAACGATTCCACTTCGCGCCATTTTTCTACGTTTCTACTTATAAATTCTTTTTCTTTCATCAATCATGCATTTCTAAAATCAAAACGAAAATAATCGCCAAAACAATTACAAAATACAAAAACGAAATTATTTTTTATCAAATCATAAATTAAGTTCTAAATTTGTCCCGATCCATAAATAAATACGCGATTGATTAATGATAGAACTCCCAATAACACAAAATGTTATAGCAGAATATAAATTAGCACCCCTTGGCAAAAGAATTTTTGCGCAGATATTAGATATAACTGCGTATTTAATATTTTGGTTGATTCTAATGTTATTAAGTTCCATGCTAAGCATCAGAATGTCTTTATACTATCAATTTATAGGTTTCATTAGTTTTGTGGGCTATCCGATGTATTACGCATTGATGGAAGCATTGAACAAAGGTCAAACTCTGGGTAAATTAGCTTTAGGCATTCGCGTCGTCAATCAGCAAGGTGATATTTTAACTTTTTCTCAAACAATTTTGCGAGGCATTTTACTTTTAATTGATCTTCTTTTGTCTTTCGGTGTTATTGGTTGTTTATTTATTACGGCCACCCGAAATCGGCAAAGAATTGGTGATTTAGCCGCTGCCACGCTTGTTGTTGAAACTATTCCGATTCAAAGAAAATCTTTACTCGATAATTATTCTGAACAAACGCTGTATAATCGAACGCCAGAATTTCCGAATGTGCGATTTTTAAAAGAAGACGACGTTGTTTTAATTAAAGAAGTTATTGCGCGATACGATAAATCGCATTCAATTTCAGATGCGAATGCTTTAAATTTAACGTATAAGAAAGTGTGTCTAATTTTGGGCGCTAAACCAAGTTCAAATAATATTGCTTCACAATATTATTTTTTGATAGAAATTATTAAAGATTATATAGTAGCAACGAGATAAAAAATTGCTTAGGAAATATATAAAAATAGAAAGTAAGAATAGATCTCAGTTTACTCTAAACCTCAGTACAAATCTTTAAGCGAAATAGGGCAATTGTTCATTGCTTCTAAAATAATTACAGAGTCTTCACCGAGATACATTTTTGGCATCCACGAACCATCTTTTTGTTTCGACCAAACTGAAACGCGTTGAATATCTTGGTCAATGAGAACATATTCTTTGAAACTTGGAATCGTGGCGTACATTTCAAACTTAGTCGTTCTATCGTGTTTACTCGTACTTGGAGAGGAAATTTCTACAACAATTAATGGATTGGTAATCGTATCATTTCTATCTTCAAAATATTCTGGCACCTCGCAAATAACTACAGCATCCGGATAAACTATTTTATTATAAGAATTAATCCTAACTTTAGTATCGCTGTTACTAATTTTAAGTTTCAATAAATTTTTTATCAGAAAAAATCCTATTAGGATAGATATTTTAGTAGCTAAAAGATTGTGTTTGATAGATGCGCCTTCAATAGGTATAATTTTACCTGAATGATATTGGTGTTTGTAAATTGATTTTTCTTCTAACTTATAATATTCTTCGACAGAGTAAAGTCTCTCAG
>JAYVVO010000621.1:0-7400 GCA_043786955.1 Saprospiraceae bacterium | reverse complement strand
TGCTACCTGGATTAAAACGCAATATTTTTTCTGAGAAAGAAGTTGAAGCCCGCGCGTTCGAACGTCTAAATATGCTCGACATCAAAAACTTAGCATTTAAAAAAGCCAATCAACTTTCTGGCGGCGAAAAACAGCGCGTTGCTATTGCGCGCGCACTCATCAACGATCCAGCAATTATTATGGGTGACGAACCCACAGGTAATTTAGATAAAAAAAATAGCGATTTGGTTTTCGATATTTTTCAAAAATTAGTTACAGAATTTCATCAAACCATGCTTATTGTCACGCATGACGAGAGTTTTGCACAACGCACTCAGCGCATTATTGAAATGGAAGATGGGAAAATAATAAATTAGTTGTTAGTTGTTAGTTTAGAAGCATAAAGTCACACGCTTTTTCTATCGATTTTTATTTTCATCATGGACTATTGTTACTAACTCTACTATTTTAATGTATAGTTGGTTCTCGTCAATAGGCTTAGAAATATAATCGTCCATTCCACATTCTTTGCATTTGGCAACATCAGCCGTCGTAACATCTGCGGTTAAAGCAATTATAGGAATTTTAGATTTCATTGTTTTGCGAATGTACTGCGCTGCTTCAAACCCATTCATTTCGGGCATCTGCAAATCCATCAAAATAATATCGTAGGTATTGGTTTGCAATTTTTCTATTGCAATTTTACCATTTTTTACTACGTCATATTCAAATCCAAAATCACTTAGAATAATTTTGATTAATAATTCATTCAAAGCAACATCTTCGGCTACTAATACACGCACGTTTTTAATTTTTGAATCCAGTTTTAGTGTTTCTATTTTTTCTACTGTTTTCTTATTTGTTTTTCCAAAGGAGAGAACAAAACTGAAAGTAGAACCTTCACCTATTTTGCTACTTACACTAATACTTCCGCCTTGTAATTCCACTAATTGTTTAACAATGGCAAGTCCGAGTCCTGTTCCGCCATACGAATTTGACGTGTTGATTTCTGCTTGTTCAAAGAGATTGAAAATTAAATTTATTTTATTCTCCGAAATGCCAATTCCTGAATCTGTAACGGCAAATTCAATAGATATATTTTCTTCATCCTCGCTTTGTATTTTAACGCTCAGTATAATTTTTCCTTTGTGTGTAAATTTTATGGCATTACTCATAAGGTTTAAAATAATCTGATTTAATCTTGCTTTATCGCCCAATAATATTAAGGGTATTTCGCTGTCGTATTCACTTACGAGTTCTAAATTCTTTTCTTTTAATTTCAGGTCAAAAGAATGCAGTATTGACTTTATTGATTTGTGTATTTCAAATGGCTGTTTCAAAAAAGTCATTTTACCAGCATCTACTTTTGCCAAATCAAGTATATCATTTATGAGTTCGTGTAAAGAATTGCTACTTGTTTTTATAGCCTGTAAAAATTCTTTTTGTTTTATGTCCAACTTGGTTTTCATTAACACATTTGTAAATCCTAAAATGGAATTCAAGGGCGTTCTAATTTCGTGACTCATGTTTGATAAAAACTGTTGTTTGGACTTAACGGCTACTTCAGCTTTTAAAGTTGCCAGCTCTGCCAGTTCTTTTTCGTGTTTTAACTCGGCAGCATGTTTTTCATAAATGCTTAGGTTGGTATTAAGGGTTTTTATCTGTTCACTAATATCGGTGGTAACACCAATCCACATTTTAAGGTTTCCTTTTTCATCTTTTATCGGCGATGCAATGTTTAAATGCCAAATATAATCTCCATCCTTATTTTTAAACCGCATTTCCATTACTAAATCAGTTAAGGTTGATGCGGCTTTTTGAAAACGGGTTTGAAATTCTTCCATCTCATCGGGATGCATAATTTGATGGTATCCGAAATCCCTTAATTCCTCAAAACTAAATCCGCTAAAGTCTAACCAGTGTTTATTAAAATAAGTAACACTTCCATCAGCTAATGCATTACTTATTTTAGAGGGTATTAAATCAGCCAACAACCTGAAATGTGCTTCACTTTGTTTCAAAGCTTCTTCAACCAACTTCTTTTCATGAATATCAAAACCAACGCCAATATATCCCATAAATTCTCCGTTGGGTAAAAAACGGGGATTTGCTTGAAATGCAAACCACTTGTATTCGCCATCATAACGCTTAATGCGAATATCGGGTAATTTATAAGGCAAGCGTTTTTCAAAAGCAGCTACATACACATCCATAATTGGTTGCACATCATCGGGGTGTACAATGCCATCCCATGTTCTGCCAAGTGCTTTTTCCATTGTTTGCCCCGTGTAATCCAACCAGTATTTGTTCCAATAACTGATTTTGGCTTCTGAGGTTGGTTCTATAATAAATACGTTCAACGGTATATTATCGGCTAAGGAGCGGAAACGTTCTTCGCTTTCTTTTATTTTCATTTTAGCTTCCACTTGTGGCGTTACTTCATTAGCCAATACCGCCACTCCTTCTATTTCGCCATGCATATTCCGCTGTGCTTGGTAAATAAAAGTGTAGTGCATCAACTCCTTCTTGGCATTGCGTACAAGTGTGATGGGTGTTTCAAAGGCAAATACTGGTTCACCAGTTTTATACACACTCAACAATAATTTATCAAAACCCTGTTCAACGGTTTCGGGAATCACTTCAAACAACGATTTGCCAAAAACATTTTTTCCCTTGCCCCATGATTCTAAAATAGAATCGTTGGCAATTTCAATAATCATGTCTTCGCCTTTAAGTATAGCAATCATGTATGGAGAAGAGTAAACCATGCTTTGGTAACGGTGTTCACTCTCTTCAATCTTTCTGCTAACTAAAATCTGTTCGGTGATGTCGTAAGCAACCAACATCAAGGAAGTGATTTTCTCTTTGGATTTTAAAGGCTTAAGAGAGAAATTATAGTAGGCGGTATGTGGCGATCCGTCATTGAACCTGTCCACTACTGCTTCAAATTCAGGTGCTAAAAAAGGTTCGCCTGTATTAAATACAGTATTAAAAATTTCAAATGCTCCCGATGATTGCGATTCGGGGAAAACTTCCCTGACAGTTTTACCAAGAATCTGCTCTTCCGTGCGGTTAATCATTTTTTGATACAGCGCATTGGCGAGCACATATTTGTGATTCTCCCCTTCGAGCACGGCTATGGCTGTGGGTGCTTGATAAAAAATATCTTGTAAATTCTTTTCACTTTCTTCCGCTTTTTTACGAGCAAGTATTTGTTCGGTTATTTCGTTGGCAACCACAATTATTCCAGCTATGGTTTTGTCATCAGCTCTTAACGGTTGAAGAACAAAATTGTAAAATCCCTGTGTGCTTTTGTTATTCTTATTTATATAAAATTCCCATTCGTTTCCATAATAGGTTGTTCCGCTTTGCATTACGGTATCCATAAGGGCTTTAAATCCCTGTGTCTCCAATTCGGGCAAGACGTCAAACAGTGGTTTACCTACAAAGTCTGCACCTTTATTGAGTACTTGCAAACAAAGTTGGTTGGCTATCTCTGTAATATATTCCTTGCCTCTATAAACACCAATTGCGACTGGTGTCTGCATTACAAGCGACCTGAAATTGGCTTCATTTTCTTCCGCTTTTTGACGGGCAAGCACCAGCTCTGTTACATCAGTTGCATTAACAATTACGCCAGAAACAGTCCCGTCATTTTCTTTGTACGGATGGTAACAAAAGTTAAAATAAATGGTTTCCCTTTCTCCATGTTCACGCTCAAAATAGGCAGGTTGCTCTTTACCATAATGGATAGTGTGGTTGTGAAACACATCTAATAACAAATCCATGAAAGGTTGGTCTTTCATTTCGGGCAAAATGTCTAAAAAAGGTTTGCCCAATGCTTCTTTTCCTACTCTAAAAATTTTAAGTAACGGGCTATTGGCTGTATCCAATATCATATCCTCACCCTTTAAAATTAAAATAGGGTGGATTGTTTTTTCTATCAAATTGTGAAAAAGATTTTCGTTTTCATGCCATTTTTGGACATCAAATTTTGAGGAATTTATGAAGTTTAATTCGAACTCTAATTCCTTTATCCTATTTTCAAGTTCTTTCTTTTTCATTTTAATAAAATTTTGCTAATTATTTATTGCGGATTGTTTTTACATTACTGTTAATGCTCAAAGTTGAATATTTTATTTCGATAAAGGCAATTGAATTCTAAAATTTGCAAAAAGAAATGAAAAAAAGTGAAAGGTCAAGAGTGAAGAGTGAGTGCCACTTTTCACACTTCACTCTTTAAGTGTGAATTTTGCAAATCAATTAAATAATTGTATAACTTTTGGGTGTTCAGATAGTTGCATCTTTCGGTTGTAAAAAAAAACTGCTCGATATCTATCTGTTTTAAAAAAATAGAAGATTACTTTAGTCTGTTTCTGCATCAATGCCACTTTTTATTTTTCACTATTTCTATTCAAACAACGAATCTAACTAAAAACAAAAGTCGTGAAATCTTATGAAGAATTTACTAAATCTAAAAAATAATTTCAACATTAGTGGCTTAACAAACGAGCAAGTTGTTTCATCCAGAAAACAATTTGGTAGTAATAGTTTAGAATATAAAAAAGAAAGCGGCATCATTGATGCCATCAAGCGGTTTGCAACAGAGCCTATGGTACTAATTTTATTGGTTGCTTCGATTCTCTATTTCATCAATGGAAAAACAGGCGATGCTATTTTTTTAGCTGGTGCCATCCTATTCGAGGTAGGAATTTCACTTTATCAAGATGCGAGAAGCCGCAATGCCTTAGCAAAATTGAAAAATTTTACAGAACACAAGTGCAAAGTCATCCGAAACCGTAACATAGAAGAAATAAAAAATGAAGATTTGGTAGTTGGCGATTGTTTAATGGTAGAAGAAGGTACTTCCATTTCTGCCGACGGCATAATTATTCATTCTAACGATTTTTCGGTGAATGAATCTATTTTGACAGGTGAATCAATGCCCGTTTTTAAAGATTTTACGAAAGAAGACAAAATTATTTACTGCGGCACAACCGTAGTTTCCGGATTAGCTATTGCAACTGTTACTGCCATTGGTAATGCAACCGAATTGGGAAAAATTGGCAAATCCCTTGAAGGTATTCAAGAAGAAAAAACACCTTTAGAATTACAAATCAATAATTTTGTAAAAAAAATGGTGGCGGCAGGTGCAGTAGTTTTTGTTATTGTTTGGGTAGTAAATTATGTGCATTCAAAAAATGTATTGAACAGTTTATTGCAAGCACTGACTTTAGCGATGAGTATTTTGCCTGAAGAAATCCCTGTGGCGTTCACAACTTTTATGGCGCTCGGTGCATGGCGTTTAATGAAAAAAGGCGTAATAGTGAAGCAAATGAAAACCGTTGAAACTTTAGGCAGTGCAACAGTTATTTGTACAGATAAAACAGGAACGCTAACGGAAAACAAAATGGAATTGGCTAAACTATTCGTACTGTCATCTCAAAAGCTCATATCTTATAGCTCAGAGCAGACAGATAATTTAAATTCCGATGAAAAAGAACTCGTTAGAATAGCTATGTGGGCGAGTGAACCCATACCATTCGATCCGATGGAAATGGCATTGCATTCTGCGTACGAAAAAATATTTTCAAGTAACGATGAAAGACAAAACTTTAAATTAGTGCACGAATATCCGTTAGGTGGTGTGCCACCCATGATGACACATATTTTTGAAGACAGTTCAGGCACGCGCATTATTGCAGCAAAAGGTGCACCCGAAGCCATAATTCAACATTCAGACTTAACAACCGACGAAATAAATCGGATTGAAGAAGCGATAAAAAATTTATCGAGCGAAGGTTATCGTGTTTTAGGCGTGGGTGTTGCCCAATTCATTGGAAACAATTATCCGGAAACACAACAAGAATTTAAATTCGATTTTAAAGGAATTGTTGCATTTTACGATCCACCGAAGAAAAACATAAAAGCCGTTTTAAAAAAATTTTATAAAGCAGGAATTGAAGTGAAGATTGTTACAGGCGATAACGCCGCAACCACGGCAGCCATTGCAAAAGAAATTGGTTTTAATGGACACGAAAAAACAATTACAGGTCATCAATTAATAAAATTGACAGATGAAGAACTGAAAATTTGCGTCAAAAATACCTATATTTTTGCGCGCATGTTTCCAGAAGCCAAACTTAAAATTATTAATGCGCTCAAAGCAGCGGGCGAAATTGTTGCCATGACGGGTGATGGTGTGAATGACGCACCGGCACTAAAAGCAGCGCACATCGGCATAGCGATGGGGAAAAAAGGTACTGAAATTGCCAAAGAAGCTGCTTCGCTCATTTTAATCAAAGACGACTTATCGAATATGGTTAATGCCGTTGCCTTAGGAAGAAGAATTTATACCAACTTAAAAAAAGCCATTCAATATATTATATCCATCCATATTCCTATTATTCTAACCGTTTTTTTGCCGCTGGCATTAGGCTGGATATATCCGAATATTTTTTCGCCCGTGCATATTATTTTTTTAGAACTGGTTATGGGACCAACTTGCTCGATCATTTATGAAAATGAACCGATGGAAAAAAACACCATGCACAAAAAACCGAGACCGTTTACAAGCACTTTTTTTAATTGGAAAGAACTCACAACGAGTATTATTCAAGGCTTAATGATTACGGTTGGCACATTAAGCACCCATCAATATGCTGTTCATGAAGGATACGATCAATCACTCACTCGTACAATGGTTTTCACGGTGCTTATAACGGCTAATATTTTTCTAACACTTGTGAATCGTTCATTTTATTATTCCATTTTCACTACGCTACGCTACAAAAACAATTTGGTTTTACTCATTATATCTATAACTGTCGCGTTAACCACAACACTTATTTACATAAAACCTCTCAATAGTTTTTTTGAGTTTGAACCTCTAAGTTTAAATCTTTTGTGTGTAAGTGTAGGCATTGGTTTTATTTCCGTCATTTGGTTCGAAATTGTTAAATTTATTACGCGACAGAAAAAGTAATATCCGTGTAAGGTTTGCCCATACTTAATAAAAAACATTGAAATCTTTAAATTTAAAAGTTATCAAGTTTGAAAATTCTTATTTACGGAGCAGGTGTTATTGGCAGTATTTATGCTTCAAGACTGTATGAATCTGGGTGTGATGTCACTTTACTGGCTCGTGGTGAACATTATGAAAACTTAAAACAGAATGGGGTGATTATTAAAGATGTTTTAACTAAAAAACAAACAATTAGTAAAGTGCCATTGACGCAACAATTAGAAACGAACGACTATTATGATTTAATAATCGTCACTGTCCGTTTAGATCAGCTTGGTTCTGTAATAAAAGTTTTAAAAATTAACAGCAGTTGCCAGTTAATTATGTTGATGCTAAACAATCCAGAAAATATAGATCAATTAGTACAAGAATTAAAAGGAAAGCATATCATTTTAGG
>JAYVVO010000620.1:0-2592 GCA_043786955.1 Saprospiraceae bacterium | reverse complement strand
TTACCCGCTCGTCGCTGTAGGGTAATTTTAAAGTAGCTGCTAAAATTGGGTCAACATCGCCGATGAGATCCGCAACACTCACGTCAGGTGTTGCTAATTTTTCAACATAACGCTCCGAACGGTGCATATAAGCGACGGGTGTTGCATCGCCGAGTTCAGCGACCATTTTTTTGGCGTTAAAACTGATAGGATGTAACGGATCTTCATTCAATTCCGAACCTGCAATGATGGGTGTGTATTCATCGAGTAAATTGGTGAGCAATCGAGCAATACGTGTTTTCGCTTGTCCGCGTAAACCTAAAAGCAAAATAGAGTGCCGACTTAAAATTGCGCGTTCAACATCGGGTATAACCGTATTTTCAAAACCTAAAATACCTTCAAACGCTGAGCGATTTTCTTTGAGGGCGGTAATGAGATTATCGCGCATTTCTATTTTTACACTGCGCGAAACATATCCTGAGGCTTTTAATTCGCCAAGTGTTTTAATTGTGGGTTGCATATACAGTCAAGGTGTTTTTTAAGAAAACGCAAAGTAAATACATTTATTTAGTTTACTTTGACTTAGAGGTAATGTTTTTTCGAGAAAAAAGTTTTAAATTATTTAAAAATCGTAACGTAAACCATTAGACCAAGTGTAAGCATTTTTGCGCAAATTCCGATCATTTACAATCTGGATGTTCAACGTTTCTAAATTTAAAGTGGAATTGAATGAAAAATGTTTTGAAACTTTACACACTAATGATGCTTTCGTGGAGATTCTAAAATTTTGAAAACTTGCCACATTAGGTTGATAATAAACTGTTTGAACTAAACGTAAAACGGGCGTAATATCCCAATTGTAAGAAAGATAAGTATTTAAGCGATTGTAATTATAGAAAACAGAGTCGCCTAAAAATTTATTATTTTCATTAATAAAACCAACCCCTACATACGAACGAAAAATAATTCCGTGCTGTATTTTTATGCGTGTACCCACTCCAATCAAATTGCGGGCAATAATTGTTGAGAGCGGACTATTTTGCGTTTGAACATATAGCTCACCGAAGTAGCGGTGATGAAATTCGTAATTATAGCGTAGGTGTAAAGAATTATCGTTAACGAAATCGTTATTGTCGCTGCCAATGAAATTATAACTACCTATGCCGAGCAAAAAATGTCTGCCCATGCGTTTCTCAAGTTGGAAATCATTATGAAAAACTAAAACCCGATTTGTTGCTTGCGAGAGCGAAAAGTTGGCGTTTAAAAATCCTGAAAAATTGACTGTATCGTTGAGCCGTAAAATAATATCTTCAATATTTATTACTTGCGCTTTAACGGTGATTACTTGAAAGATCGTAAAAATGAAGATTGTTAAAATTGATTTTTTCATAGTAAAATTTAGATTGTTAATGCGGAATCAAATCTGAGAATCAAGATAAGCACAAAAAATGTCGAGGCTTTTTTCAAAACCTTTATTATTATTTATAACAATGTCGGCTTCATCGCGATAAGGTTCGATATATTTTCTGAAACCAGGCATCACATGGTTTTCATAGCGATATAAAACATCGTCAATCGGATAACCCCGTTCAACTTGATCGCGCTTAATTCGTCGAATAATATTCAAGTGATCGGATGCGTGGACATAAATTTTTAGATCCATGAGTTCGCGAATTTTTTTATAGTGCATCACAAACAAACCTTCAACTATAATAATCGGGGCAGGTTTAAAAGTTATAATCTTTGGTTTAATTTCTATATTGTTGAAAGTATATTCTGCTTTGATAACTTCTTCGTTGTTCAGTAATTTTTTTAAATCATTCAGCAATAATTTTTTATCTACGCTTTTAGCGACATCGAAATTTTCGATACCGTTTACATCTTTTTCTTGTTCATAAATTGGTTTGTAATACTCATCTTGCGAGATGATGCAAACTTTCTCTAGCGCGTAACGCTTTCTAATTGTATTGATAAAAGTCGTTTTGCCAGAACCCGTTGCGCCGATTAAACCGATGAGTATTGGTTTCTTTTCCATTTTAAATTTATTTTTTACAAATTTAGCGCGAAAATATTACTTTTACGATTCAAACTTAATATTGGTTAAACATTGATTCTTATGGAATCAAATATTTGTAGTATGGAAAGATTTATAGGTATTTTAGGTATTGTATTCATTTTGGGTTTCTGTTTTTTATTTTCAAAAGATAGACGCGCTATAAATTACAGAAGCGTTGTTACAGGTTTACTACTTCAATGGGCACTGGCACTTTTTATTTTAAAAACGAGCGCAGGAACGGCAATGTTTAAAATTGTTGGCGACGGCGTAACGAGTATTTTAAAATTTTCGGATAAAGGGGCAGAATTTGTTTTCGGCAACATGGTGAACGTTCCCTTACTCGGAAAAGTTTTTGGTGATAACAACGGATTTATTTTCTTCTTTAAAGTTATTCCAACTATTCTATTTGTTGCCGTCATCGTTAACATTTTGTACTACTTAAAAATAATGCAGTTCATCGTTTCGCTTTTAGCAAAAGGGATGAAATGGTTGATGGATGTGAGTGGTGCAGAAGCGCTCTCTAATATTGCGAGCGCGTTTGTTGGTCAAGTCGAAGC
>JAYVVO010000619.1:0-2592 GCA_043786955.1 Saprospiraceae bacterium | reverse complement strand
CAGGTTCTAAATCTCTTATTAATTCTATGGCTTTATATTTTGGCGCACCACTCAATGTTCCTGCTGGAAAAGTATCAGCGTAAATATCAAGCACATTTGTACCGTGTTTCAATGTGCCTTCAACTTTCGATACGATATGAATAACGTGACTAAAATATTGAATTTCTTTTAAAACCTTAACGCGTACATCGTCGCAATGTTTACTCAAATCGTTGCGTGCTAAATCAACAAGCATAATATGCTCTGCATTTTCTTTTGGGTCTTGCGCTAAATCTATGGCGAGTTGCGCGTCTTGCGCGTCGTCGCCGGTGCGTTTATACGTTCCTGCAATCGGATTAACGGTGACGCTGCCATTTTTTGCGACCAATTGTTGTTCAGGTGATGAACCAAAAATTTTATAGGAGCCGTAATCGAAATAAAATAAATAAGGCGAAGGATTGATATTGCGCAACGCGCGATAGACTTGAAAATCGTCGCCTTCAAACGTTTGGTAATATCTGCGCGACGGTACGATTTGAAAAACATCACCGATTTGACAATAATGACGACATTCTTTGATGTTTTCTAAATATGTTTCATCCGTTAGATTCGATGTTTCTTCCCCAACAGTTTGGAATTTAAAAACTGAAATATTTTGTGCGTTCAAATAATTTTCTAACGCATCCATTTTAGATTCTTCGCCTTCTGGAATATTTTCTAAAATCGTTAATTCATCTTTAAAATGATTGATTGAAATGATGAAGCGATAAAAAACATAATGAATATCTGGTAAATCGGTTTTTCTTTTTGCGGAAGGAAAATTAATCGTGTCGAAGTATTGAACAGCTTCAAAGGAAGTGTGTCCGAAAACGCCATTCATGGACTCTTTTGTTTCAGCGACCTTAAAAGTAGCAACAAATTTTTTCAGATGATTCAAAACTTCGCTGTTCTCAACTTTTACCGTCTGGTGTTCATCTGAAATATAATTATTAACGATGACCTCACCGTTTTGCGCTCTGAAACGCACCAAAGGATCTAAAGCAATAAAAGAAAAACAGTTTTCAACACTGCGCGAATCGGTAGATTCTAATAAAATGGATTCTCTGTATTTATCGCGTACTTTTAGATAAATACTCACGGGTGTATTTATATCGGCTAAGTGGTGACTAATTTTCGTTTTGATTTTAGGAAGTTGGTAATGAATGGAATGCACGTAAATTTTATTTTTGAAATGGAAAATGAAAAGCGGCTTATCAGATGAAACTGACAAGCCGCTTTGTATAAATAAGTTATTATTTTAGACATTGCTATCTTGCACGCGTATCACCATCGTAATTTATGATTCCACCAACGCCAAGAAAGTTGAATACGCATGTTTTAGTTTTTTAAACTTTTTGCAAAGTAGCAGACGAATTTCTCAATTTCCAAATACTTAGCACTTATTTTTTTTATTTCTTCATTTCCGCAGCAGCAATATATTTTTCAATTTCTCTACCTTCAATTGTCAATGGATATTTTTCTTTAATTTCTTTGTACGCCTCTAACGCATCCGAATTTTTATTCTGAATCTGGCACAACATACCGTAACGTTTTAAGTACATAGATTTAATATCATCACTTACACCGTTTTGTCCTGCTTGTTTATAATAACTCAAAGCCTTAGAAAAATCTTTTTTCTCCGAATACGCATCGCCAAGTGCGCCTGCTTTTGTTGCGCTCAGTAGATCACCTTTTGGTGTGTAAGATTCTAATTCTTTAATCGCTTCATCAAATTTGCCTGTTTGTAAATAACAAACACCAGCATAATAATGCGCTAAATTGCCAGCAGATGTGCTGCCATATTTGTGTGCGATGTCTAAAAAACCATCGTAACCGCCCCCAGGATTGGTTAAAGCTAAATTGAATGAATCTTGCTCGAACATACGTTCAGCGCGCCACATTCCAGCAATCGCTTTTTTCTGGTTGGCTTCTTGAATATAATTCCAAGACAATGTGCCTGCAATAATTGCTACTAAACCAATTGCTGCATACAATAATGGTTTTTTGTAAACCTCGAACCAATGTGTTGTTTCCTGCGAAACTTTTGCGACATCAATTAAAACATCCTCTTTTGTTGCTTTACGCGTAACGACTTGCTTTGCCATTTTTAATTTAAGTGTATTCTAAGTTACGATAAGTTGATTCTATTGTTTCAATTCAGTTGACAGTTGGCAGTTGATAAATGACACTCGGAGATTGTACCACAAACTGTTAACCACAAACTGTCAACTAAAAAAGTCCATTGATTTCCGCCGTTACTTTATCAATCACAAAACTCAAATCGTCTTTATTTTCTGTGAAATCTAATTTATCAGCAGGAATAATTAAAAGTTTACCTTCGCGATAATTATTTATCCAACTATCATATCGCTCATTGAGCCGTTTTAAATAATCTATTGAAATTGTGCCTTCATATTCTCTTCCACGCTTTTCGATGTGCGAAACCAATGTAGAAATATCTGCTTTCAGATAAATGAGTAAATCGGGCGGACTCACTTGTTTAATCATTAATTCAAAAAGTGAGAAATAGTTTTCGTAGTCGCGTTGCGACATTAAACCCATTTCGAACAAATT
>JAYVVO010000618.1:0-2592 GCA_043786955.1 Saprospiraceae bacterium | reverse complement strand
GCTGGCGATGAACCTTTTTTCCCAGGTATATTATCGCCTAATTCTTTCCAATAAAAATCTAAATCTTTTTTTATCGTCGCTTCGTCCGTTACGATATTAAGCGGATAACTCAACAAATTTGCATCGGTTTGTTTTATAGAATCGCCTTTATATGTCGCGTATTCACGCGTCGTACCGTCGGGAAATTTTTGAATAATGATACCATCCCCCACTTTTTTCCAATCTGGATTTGGTTTCTGACCTATAACACCCGCCGCTTGCGTGGCATAACCTAAAACTGTTTTTGCAATACCGTTTGTAAACGCGTTATCGTCCACATTTTCTGCCCATTCATCGGCGCAGACAACATTCAGAATATGATATTTTCCATCATTTCCCAATTCTGCGCGATTCGCCCAAAAATCTGCCGTACCAGAAATGAGTGGAAAACCTTTAGCGCGTAACCAACTCGTATCGTGCGTCGTTTGGAAATATCGCCACGCCGCATAACCTACACAACCCGTAATGTGTTGCTCGAACGGACCACTCAATGCCCAAACGGGTGTTGATTCTTGTCCTGTATCGTCGCCTTCCCAAGGAAATTTTAATCCTGAATAGCCATAATTACTCGCATTCGTGCGCGCTGCTTCAATTCCTTTAAATCTATAATTCATCGGTGAAAGTGCGAGCTCGGGATGCAATGCTAAAAGCGGAGGAAACATCCAAAGTTCTGTATCCCAAAAAACGTGACCGTTATAACCTAAACCAGAAAGTCCCATTGGCGACAAAGAGTACGACGTTCCTTCGCGCACAAAACTATACAAATGATACATCGCTGAGTGTATATCGCGTTGTGTGGCGTCGTCACCTTCCAACACAATATCGCTTTCCCAAAGTTTTGCCCACGCTGCTTTGTGTCGCGCAATCAATCTATCCGTTTTTTCTGCCGATGCGTAAATCGTCATGCGCTCTGCTTCGTTTTGCACGTCAGGTGATTGCGCCGACGAAATAACCGAACCTACAATTGCAAATCTATATTTTTGTCCTGCGACTAAATTTTTCTTAAATTTTAACAAGTGCATATTATTATCCCACTCTTCGTGGATCACGCGCGGTTCAGAACCATGCGCTTCATCGAACAAAAAAGTATTCGACGCCGCTAAATTTAATTTTCCTGTCGGACTTTTAGCCGTTGAAGTCATTAAAGAAATCAAAGTGTGTGGACGATCAATTTCGGCGTAAAAGTTTTTGCAATCTTTTAAATTATCTGGAGTTTCTATGAGCGATGCAGGAATGATTTCACAATTTTTTTTCGCCGTGACTTCAATCACCATCAATGCGCTAAACGGAAGGTGGCGTAACGCCATAATATCTTCTTTGACTGAAAGCACATCGCCATAATCGAACGATGTTGTAAAAATCGCATCGTGTAAATTAATATTTTGCGTAACATTTTTAAAATCAGAACCACCCAAACGCTTACCGTCCACATCGAATTGCATATTGGCGAAGCTAAAAACTTTCATAATATTACTCACCCGACCGCGACCGTACGTATCGAACGCGCCATTCAATACAATGTCTTTCACGCGCAGCGGCGTAGGCGATGAAATAATACCAATCATACCGTTGGCCACTGTTACACCGTAATAATTTTCGGCACTAAAATTTTTCGCCGTGATATTCCAAATATCGGTTTGGGCAAAAAGTGAAAAATGAAAAGTGAAAAGTGAAAGTGTTAGGAATAACAGTCTTAAATTTTTAGAAAACATAAAATGCTGGTTTAATTTTAAATTCGAGCTGTGAATTTAAAATGTTTTTGGCGAGAAGTGAAATTTTGCGAGTAAATTGATAGGGATTATCTACATTTTTACTTCTTATAGTTTTCAGTTTGGGCTTTGAATATCTCAACGAGTTCTTCTCTGAAAGGGTTATTTTTATGAACAATGAGAGAAGGTAAAAACTCAATATTTTCGTAATTGAATTCTAAATCATATTTTTCAAGCTCGTCCGAAGAATGTTTATTGAACCAAAAATCGAATTTTCTTTTTCGAGCTTTTTGCCTCTTATCTGATGTATCACATAGATAAACTGCACTATTTTCCACATCACTCAAGAAGTCGGATATAATTTTTACAACAGTAATTTCAATCCGATTATCATACGACGGACTTAGAGTTCCTCCTAAGGCACTAAAACTTAACGATAGCTCAAAGACCAAGATATGCTCTGGCAATCCATTGAAATAATATGAACCATCAGTAAAAAGAACGTTGTAAACTACAGATTTATCGGTTATAAATTTATAGTAGTTGCCCGTTTTATTAAAGTGGTACGGCGGATGGATGCTCATGCTGAAAATTAATGCCTTTTTCTCGTAGTTTTTGATTTAATTCTTCAAATGTAATTTCGCCCAATAAATATTGTTGGCGCAATTTTTTATGTTCTAACATTTTCTTTAAGCCTTCGCCCAAAGGTGAACCTGGCTTTAAATAAACTTTTGGTTCTTTTATTACAGTTGCCATTATCCAATAATTTAATTATTGCAAAGTTAGTATAATTGTTTTTGAAAGTAAAAAATTATTTTTGAATCGAGCCATCTAAGTTTTAGTT
>JAYVVO010000617.1:0-2600 GCA_043786955.1 Saprospiraceae bacterium | reverse complement strand
AATTACATTTTGCGCCAGCGCATCTCGGCAACAATGCAAATTTAGCTGCCGGTGCTGATTTTTATAACCCAAAAACTTATCCAAAAACAGATGGATTTACAATTTTGCCGAGTTTGATTCAACCAAAAAGTCGCGGTTATGTTTCTTTGCAATCTAAAAATCCGAATGAGGCTCCAATCATTCAACCTAACTATTTAGAGCATCCCGACGATTTAAAAACTTTGGTGAAAGGGTATCACAAAGTAAAATCTATTATTGAATCTAAAGCGTTTAAATCATTCACAGACGGTGTAAATTTTCCAGAAAAAATTGAGAGCGAAGCAGATATTGAATCGCACATAAAGAAAGTAGTAGAAAGTATTTATCATCCTGTTGGAACGTGCAAAATGGGAACTGATACGATGAGCGTCGTTGATGCTGAATTACGCGTGCATGGTATAAAAAATTTACGCGTCGCCGATGCCAGCATTATGCCACAAATTATTTCGGGAAACACAAACGCACCCACTATTATGATTGCTGAACGCGCAGCAGAATTCATTAATGGTAATGGTTAATTAACCACTAATATATGCACACAACCATTACGGCGCATTTAATGCGTGACGAAAAATTGGCTGAAATTATTCCGCACATAGATTTGCATTCTATAGATGTTCACAATGACATCTATTTAGATTTACTGGATTCGATAGTTTCGCAACAACTTTCTGTGAAAGTAGCGGGGATTATTTTTCAACGATTTTTACAAATTTTTCCTGATGCCAATCCATCGCCTGAAAATATTTTATTTGAAGACAAAGAAACGCTGCGCGCTTGCGGATTGAGTTACCAAAAAGTTGGCTACATACAAAATATTGCGCAATACTGGATTGACAACAAAGCCACTGATTTGCCTTGGCTGACAATGTCGGACGAGGAAATTATTGAAACCCTCTCGAAAATAAAAGGTGTGGGTAAATGGACGGTGCAAATGATTTTAATGTTTCGTTTAGGTAGAGCGGATATTTTTCCGTTCGATGATCTCGGTGTTCGGCAAGGCATGATAGGTTTATATGGTTTAGAATCGAAGGGTAAAACCCTTATTGCCGAAATGACAGTGATTGCTGAAAGTTGGAAACCGTATCGTTCAACAGCATGTCGGTACGTTTGGAAATGGAAAGATGCTCAACTGGCAAAAGGCAATAAGTAACTGGCAAACAGAGAAGGATCACCTTTTTTTACTCTTTGTTAACGACTTTTTGCTTTTTGGAATTTGCCTTTTGAATTAACCTTCAAACCTTTTTCGCACCGCTTCAGCATGCGCGTGTAAACTTTCAGCTTCTGCCATAATGATAACAGTTTGAGCAATATTTTGTAAACCCTGCTCCGTCAAATGTTGGAAAGTTATTTTTTTGGTAAAACTTTCTACCGATACGCCACTGTAAGCACGCGCAAAACCTTGCGTTGGCAATGTATGATTTGTCCCTGAAGCGTAATCGCCGACAGACTCAGGCGAAAAATGACCGATAAAGACAGAACCCGCATTAATTATTTTTTCTGCCACAGTTGTTGCGTTATCGGTTTGAATGATAAGATGTTCGGGTGCGTAAGCATTGGACAGGGCAACAGCAGTATTCAAATCGTTCGCTATAATGGTTACTGAATTTTCTAAAGCTTTTGCGGCAATATGTCCACGTGGAAGAGAAACAATTTGTTCATTCAGTGCTTCAAAAACGGCATTGACCGTTTCAGCATTTGTGCAAACCAACACAACTTGACTATCCACACCATGCTCGGCTTGCGCTAATAAATCGGCGGCTATAAATTTAGGATGCGCCGTTCCATCGGCAATAATTAAAACCTCACTCGGTCCTGCTGGCATATCAATAGCCACGCCTTGCATCTGAATTATCTGCTTTGCAACAGTTACGTATGGATTCCCTGGTCCGAAAATTTTATACACAGCCGTGACAGATTCTGTTCCGAACGCCATAGCACCAATCGCTTGCGTACCACCCAATGTAATAATTTTTTTTATTCCGCACTTCTGCGCAGCATACTGAATAGCAGGATGAATTTTTCCTTCTTTATTCGGCGGAGTACACAACACAATTTCTGAGCAACCCGCAATCCGCGCAGGAATCGCCAACATCAACACCGTTGAAAAAAGCGGAGCTGTTCCACCAGGAATATACAAACCTACGCGTTCTATCGCCACCGATTTTCGATAGCAGACAATACCTTTCATCGTTTCAACGGGAAGTTCTTCGCGTACTTGCGCGTTGTGAAACTCAAATATATTGCGATAAGCTCTATCAATAGCGGTTTTGAGTGTAGCGTCCAAATTAATTTCTGTCGGTATTTCAAAAAATAAACTTTCGAGTTCGACACCATCGAATTGCAAAGTATATTTTTTCAACGCAGCATCGCCATTAATTTTTATATCTGCTAAAATCGGTTCAACAGTACTTCTAAGCGTACTCACATCATTTGCTGGTCGTTGTAATTGTGCAGCTATGGCTTTAACCGAATTTAAATCTGGACAGTATAAGAGTTTCATTATAAAGTGAAAAATGAAAAATGAAAAATGAAAAGTGCCACTCGTTTTAACTTTTAAC
>JAYVVO010000616.1:0-2606 GCA_043786955.1 Saprospiraceae bacterium | reverse complement strand
TTCCTCTTCTTTGATAACTTTATAGATGGTATCAATTTCTTTTGGTTTGATCTGATCAGTTTTAGCGACAGTTTCGCCTGACATTATGGGAGCTTGCGCACTTCCACCTAAATGATTCAAAGTATAAAAACCACCTACACCGACTAAAACCAAAGCTACTGCCGAGGCAATACCCATAAATAATCTTCGTTGCGATCTGGAATTTGATTGCGCTTGCGCTTGCGCGGGAGTTTCTATTTTTAGTGGCGCGGGTGCATTCGGTGGAAACGGTTTTACTGCGCCGGAATATGCCGCTTGCGAATTAATAACGCGCGCAGTTTTTCCACCCGTTTGAAGTTTCAATTTGGTATCAATAAATTTAGCAGCCGGTAAATCTTCCACAATAGCACTAACCAAAATGTCTTTTTCTAAAACAATATCGCGAGAACGTTCTTTACCGTTTATAATTTCCAGCACCGCTACTTTTATAGTTAGTGGAAAAGTACCTTCGCGTATAGCTTTAACTAAAAATAACCATTGCGTATATTCGTTCGATTCGAGGAACTGTTCATTTTCTGTAATGGCGCGAATAGAAAAACAAGGCGTATCGTTAAAGTCAACGAGTTGAACATTCATCACCTCTGCGATGCGAACGTCTTGAATGACAGTATCATCGGTAGTTACAAAATCTTTTGAGACTGTTAGTTCATCGTAGGCAATGCGCACTGTGCAACGTGTGTCGCGACCCAAAGACATTTTGGACGGAACGTTGTGCAGTAATTTTCCCGCGTTACTATGAACAACAGTTGTTTCAGGTGGTGCGGCTGCTGGGTGCGCGATATTTTCTACAAACTCTAAAAGCGCGTAATTTATTTGCGCGACGCGCGAATCGTATTCATCTTTTGTAATGATGCCTCGAAGCGAAAAATCATCATGTGCTTGGTTGTACCTACTCTTTAATAAAGTTAAATCCATCATTCCTTTTGGAAACAACGTGGGTACATTATTTTTCAAAACGTCGAAAGCCGCATCTGTTTTTCCTGCGCCGATAAAATCTTGAACGGCAGTTACTAATTCTTGTATTGTCATAGTTTTGTCGAAAGTGAAATTATTTTACTTCCTCGCAGTATGTCTTTGTTAATTTTTCTTTCAGCGAATAAAGATAAAGGATTATGACTAAACCAAATAGCTTTTAATTTTAGAAACGTATTTTTTTTAATTTTGTCATGTACTTAAAATAAAAAGGTTACCCAATGAGCAACCTCTTTTTCTTTTTGACAAAGTTCATTAACTTGAACGACTAATACAAATTTGCATCTGTCGGCGTTGTAATAGCGTGTTCTTTCCCAAAATGTTTTACCAAATGATAATAGACCTCTGCACGATTATACGTATGTGGGAATTGTGTAGCGACATGATCTATTGCGCGATCTAAATGCTCATTGTGTTCTAAACCTAATTTACCCACTAAAAAATGATGCTTAATGCGTTCGCGCTCTTCTGTGTTGTGCAAATCAACCGGTGTCAAATCTGTATGATCAGTAACTCCAATACTATGTGCTATGGAAGTCAATAAATATTGATCAATCGTATGTTCAATAACTGGAGCGGTTTGCCCAACGTGTTCAGCAATTGGTTCAGCTTTGGCTGCTGGCTTAACAGTCATAACACTTTTAACTGCGGGTGCAGCTTTTACAATTTTTTCAACAGGTTTAACTACTGGTACAGCTTTTTCAATCGGTTCAACAACTGCTGCGGGTTGAGTTTTTATAAAATGTTTTTCCATTCCTAATTCTTCAATGAGCAAATAGTAAAATACTGTGCGGTATTTTCTTCTATTACTCGAACCCATACGTGTACAAACTTTCTTAATTGCTTCCATTAATTTAGGCGATTCGACTAAACCCAGCGTACCAATGAGGAAATTATCTTTTACGTGCGCCAATTCAACATTATCGGAACACGCTACTAATGAAGCATCGGGGTGATAAATTGCTGTTCCCAAACCTTCAGCGATAGTGCGTAGAAGATTTGAATCGTATTTAATTCCGAGTGTAACCTTTAAGAAATCAGTGTACTGTTGCATTGCTGCATCAAAATTTCCTTCGGTAATTTTAGTTTTCTTTGCCATAACGTTATTTGTTTTAGTTTTTTAAATTTTTAGTAATTAGAAAGAATAAGTATGCTAATCGTAGACACTCATAATTTACAAAGTTAGTGAAATCTTGTTAATTAAATCTGATTTTTTACCATCGTGTTTGTAGCCGATTTATTGAGCTATTTTTTCTTTGGCAATTCCTCTATCTATTGGTTAATAATCAATTTTTTCATTCTGTAATTCAATTATACAGCGACAAATTTTTTATTGTAAGTATAGGAATTAAAATAATTGAAAGTAAATGTGTTGCCGTCAGCTTAAATTTTACTTAAATATTTCTTGATACCTACTGCCGAAAAAAATCACAAAAAGTGTTCATTATTTTAAGTAAGTAGTTGTTATTAAATAAACGACAATTAAAAATTTATAGTAAAAGTTTTTTGTGTCAGGTATTCGGAAATTATGGTTTTAGGAAGGCGAAGCCGACCTAAAACTATAATTTCCGACAGTTTTGTGAGGCTCAATGCCG
>JAYVVO010000615.1:0-2607 GCA_043786955.1 Saprospiraceae bacterium | reverse complement strand
TCGCTAACGCTTATGTATGGGTTATTGATTCGGCTAAAGGTGATAGTGTTCAACTGAATGAGTTTTGCTTTCAGTCGTTACCCAATAATTTAAAAAAGCAAGCGGCAGTTTTGTTTGGTGTTAATCTCGATAGCATCGGGACTTACTTTAATCCGTGTATTTACATTGATTTTTACAATAAGCTGAAACCTAAAAATAATCAGACTTATAAACTTCACATCCGATTGCCAGATGGTAGAGAATTTTTTTCATCAACCACCATCCCGAGATTAGTACCTGTTGATTCCGTTTCTTTTATTAAACCTCCAGGCGTAAATAATAATGATACGATGGCACAAATGCGCGTTTTAATTCACGATCCTGTCGGGAAAGATTATTACCGTTACCTCACTTCTATAAACGGTAGGGCGTATGTAGCCAATAGAAGCTCTGTCACGGATGACGGTTTTTTTGAAGGACAACCTATAAAATTTAATTTATTTGCCAGCGTGCCACGCGGCGCAAAAACCGATGCTTCTACTTCCGGATTATTTAAACGTGGCGACACGGTTTCTATAAAATTCAGCACCATTGACCATACAACTTTTAATTTTTGGTCAACTTTAGAATACAATGCAAATTCGAGTGGTAGTCCGTTTGCAAGTTATACCATCGTTAAAAATAATATTGATGGCGGGGTAGGCATTTGGGGAGGCTATTCGGATGTATTTATTGACACAATTGTGCCGATAAAATGAATTAAAACACATAAATACTTCAATATGTTTATTAAGTTATAAAAATACCGTTTAAACGGTATTTGTAGTGCGAGCAGTTGTCAATACATTTGCATTATGTTTACAAACAGTGAGCATAATCCCATGAGCACTGTTTACTTTCTGAGGTTTTCCGAAAGTGCGTTTAAACGCAAGTTTTAATCCATAAACACGTTACCGATTAAAGTAAATTTTATTTTCCAAAAGAAAGACCACCGCTTACAGCTTGGTCTTTCTTGTTTGTAGGATGTTTGCATAGCGCAAAAAAACGGTGTAGGCACTAATGGTACTAATAATAAATCCGCGTTTGCCGTCTAAAATTCCAAGTTTTATAAAATAGTGTTTACAAAATCTGAAAAGTGGTTTCAACCATAAATGATAATACGTAATACGCGCAGTCTTATTTTCATAATCCAAAGCTGACCACTCGGCATAGCGCAATTGTTTTTGCACGAATTGCGAAACATTCCTGAAAGTATAATGATCGAATTTATTTTTCAGAAAACCGACTTTTAAATTCTCCGTTTCAATTTCTTCGTGCACTTGGTTTGTGTTGTAGCGACATTTATCGCGCTGAATAAGTCGAATTGTTTTATCGTTCTGCCAACCAGAATAAAAAATTTGCTCCCCCATAAAAAAATGCGTGAAACCTATCCAATATGCGTCGAAAATATTTGTTTGAAGATTCAAAACAGATTCAATTTCATTTCTTAGCGGTTCAGTAACGCGTTCATCAGCATCCATCAATAAAATCCAATCGGTTGGCGATTGCGCAATCGCCCAATTTTTCTGATTTGAGGGTCCAGAGTAAATCCGTTGGAACAAAATTATTTGAGGAAAATTATTTTTAATTAAATCGTAGGTTCCATCCGTACTGAACGAATCCACTACAATTACAGAACTTACCCAATCAATAACACTATGCAACGCCGCCAAAATATTTTCAGCTTCATTGAACGTTGTAATTATAACCGTGAGTTCGAGTTTGTGCATTTATAAAAGAATCTTATCTATTATTTTTTTCCAAAATTAAACACAAAAAATGAATTTACCGACCAATGCGTATTTAAATTCGACAAACGGAACTATTATGTATTGCATACTACCTTGTTTGATGCGTTACTTTGCATCATAATTAAGGAAGCGTTAAAAAAGTTTACCGAACTTAATTTTAAACAAAAAAGAAAGATACGAATCGTTGCCGCGAATATCGAGACGATTAGTATCGAAAAGTTCTTTGATTTCACGAGGGTTCAATCGGTTGCCAATTCTAAATGCAGATTCGATGCCGTAATTTTTAAAAATAGATTTTAATTTATTTTTTTCTATTTCGGTTTTAGGTCGCGCACCATACGGATAGGCAAGCGAAGGCGTAAAATGCAATTGGTTTTTTTTTAAAAAAGAAATATTTTCCGAAATTTCATTTTCAATTTCTGCTTCTGAAAGTTTCGACAAATTTAAATGATTGTGTGTGTGTAAAGCAAATTCAATATTCAAGTTTTCTTTCTGAATCTTTTGGAGCGCTTGGGTAGTTAAAATTTCACCGCAATCAATATGTGTAGTGCCGAGTAAATTGGTTGGTAAAAAAACGGTTGCTTTAAAATTAAATTTATTCAGCATCGGTAACGCTAAACTTTGGAACGATACGTGCGCATCATCGAAAGTAATTACAACGCTTCGCGACGGAAGTTTTTCTTTTCTTTTTTGATAATTAATAAGTTGCTCAACCGAAATAGTCGTATAGTTATGCGTTTTTAAGTAATTAAATTGCTTTTTGAGTTGCGCCACAGAAACGGTTAAAAAATCAGTTTCGCTTTCGTGAACCCTATGATACATCAAAACAGGAATGTGG
>JAYVVO010000614.1:0-2608 GCA_043786955.1 Saprospiraceae bacterium | reverse complement strand
CCGGTGCTTTAAAAATGTAATTGAGTTTGGTTTGCAAGTTCAAATCTCTTCGTTTAACGTCCGAAAAAATATTTCGCCACTCATAAAAAATAACATCCAATGGATTGTTTAATTTTTCTTTTTTAAGTAAACCATATTCCGTTTTCACATTCGGCATTTCTTCCGCAAATGTACCAAAAATTCTATCCCAAACTATTAAAAACATTCCCATGTTTTTATCTAAATACGGAATATTACTCGCATGATGCACTCTATGATGCGCTGGCGTTACAAAAAACCATTCCCAAACTGGAATTCTACCAACATATTGCGTGTGTACTAACAAACCATAAATTTGTGTGACAGAATAAATCAGAAAAAAATCGAGTGGTTCAATGCCTAAAAACGAAAGTGGCAAAAAGAAAACGAATCGAAACAATGGTTCAAAAACGGAAGATCGAAAACCTACCGAAAGATTATAATGTTCCGATGAGTGGTGCGTGGAGTGCGTTGCCCAAAAAAATCGCGAGGAATGTTCTAATCGGTGTAACCAATAAAACATAAACTCCCAACCGATAACTACCAGCGACCAATAAATTATAGGTGAAGAAAGTTTGAGGGCTTCAGTATTAAAAAATCTAAATTCAAAACATTTGTTCAACATCAAGAGCGTGAAGAAACGCATCATGCCATCTAGCGAAGCATTCAGCAGCGTCATTATTAAATTTGTAACGGTATCTTTTACAGAATACATATTTTTTTGACCATAATAATTGCTCAGAAAAATTTCTAAAAGTATTATAAAAGCGTAGGACGGTACCGTAATGGCGAGCAAAGTTTGCTCAAAATTATTGAGTATCGGCATTTTAAAAGTTAAAGAGTTAAAAAATGAAAAAATGAAAAAATGAAAAATGAAAAAATGAAAAAATGAAAAATGAAAAAATGAAAAAATGAAAAATGAAGGAATTGAGAACTAACACTTTGGGTTCTAAATTCCTTCATTTTTCATTCCTTAATTCCATTCATATTCATCATTAATTTTAGGCAAAAGAAGTTCTAAACCCGCATCTGTAAAAACTTTTTGGGCGTCCTCCGAATCAATTTTTATCACATCAAAAGTATCAAAATGACACCCGACAATTGTTTGGCATTGAATAAAATCGGCAGCAGTAATAGCATCTTTATAACCCATAGTGAAATTATCGCCGATTGGTAAAATTGCAAAATCAAGCGTAGGACAAGTCATCGCAACGAGTTGCATTTCTAAAGTTAAAGCTGTATCGCCCGCATAATAAAAAGAAATTTCATCGTTCGACACTACAAAGCCAGCTGCGTTACCGCCATAATTTCCGTCGGGCATACTCGATGAATGCGCCGCATAAACGCATTTAACCAACCCAAATTCAAAATCAAATGCTCCCCCAATATCCATTTTGTGGACATTTTTTAATCCTTTAGATTCAAACCACTTTCCAACTTCACTGGTCGTGATAACCATTGCATTGGTGCGTTGCGCGATTGCAATTACATCGGCGATGTGATCAAAATGTCCGTGAGTAACTAAAATATAATCAACCTCCAAAGTGTTTATGTCAACCAAACCATGCGTATTAGAATTGGGCGTTATAAAAGGATCGAAAAGTAAATTTTTACCTTTTGTATTAGCATTGAACGTCGAATGTCCGTAGTATTTTAAAATCATAGCAAAAATATAATTAAAAAATTAATAAATTTGTGGCTTAAAATGAGATCTTTAGAAAAATAATTATTACAAAGCAGTTACCTTCTAATTTTTTCCTTTTCCTTATTACCTTGTTTCCTCTACCCTATTCCGTTTTTAAAAGTCTTTTATAAAATAACATATCCGTGCTTGGCAAAGCCCCTTCAATATTTAAAGCGCGACACATCGTAATCAATTGTCCACGGTGCATGGTGGAATGATTAAAAGTGTGCATGGCGTAATTGAATGCCGTTTCCTCAAATTTGCCAGATATGTGTGAAACAATCTGAATTTTAGAATCGAAATAATATTCATCTTGCGCACTCACAAAATCCAAAATGTGTTTCGACACGCTTTTCCAGTTTTCTAAAAGCGTTTGTTTATCGCCTAAAAAGCCATCGCTAATAAAAGTTGTCGGCAAATGTCCTTTCATCCGTTCGAGCCAAACGTGTTCAACACCCCAAATATGCAAAACTGTTTTTTGTAAAGAGGGAAAACTGTTATGGACATGCTGGGTAAAAAGGGAGTCATCCATTTTTTCAAAATAATCAGCAAATTGAGTATCTGCCCATAAATTATATGCCGCGTAGTCTGTTATTATTTTTTTCATTCAATAGATATTTAAATTCGCACAAAATTAAACAATGTACGCCATAAACAATAAAATCTTCGATTTAAGTACGCCTAAAATAATGGGAATACTCAACGTGACGCCCGATTCGTTTTTTGATGGTGGAAAATATGTTTCAGAGAAAAATATTTTGGCACAAGTTGAAAAAATGTTGACAGACGGTGCGGACATAATAGACATCGGCGGAATGTCAACACGTCCAAAAGCTGAATTAATTAACGAAGAAATCGAAACAGAGCGTGTATTGAATGCGCTAAAATTTATTAAAAAAGAATTTC
>JAYVVO010000613.1:0-2626 GCA_043786955.1 Saprospiraceae bacterium | reverse complement strand
TTAAATTAACTTTGCTTGCGATAATAATTGCAAGGGTGAATTACACGAGCGTTATGCGTTTTTAGTTGGAAGACTTGTTGAGAGCGGGCGGGTCAAATCTATTAGATTTTTTAAAAATCTGACTTTGGGAACTTTTAAATATCTTTTTTTTAAATTTTTACAGTTAATTGCCCTAACCTCATGAAATTAAACCTATAAAATTGCAACGAATTTTCCATTGAAACGTAAGTGATTACAATGCTATGAGATTTTAAAAACCAATATTTAAAATTTCTACTTTTCTTTATCAATACTACAACTTGTTGAAAACAAAAACCATTTTCGTGAATTGGTAAAACTTAGTTTGAAATCAAATCGCGTGTAGATTTTATTTTTGGTGTTTTTGTTAGCTTAAATAATTATTGAACACCATTATTGCGGTGCACCTAATTATAATTAACAATCATTAGCTTTTTAAATATGAACTCATCTTCTCCCTATATTTTGCCTGATCCTACTAAAAGTCGCTACCGATTTTTACATTTTAAAAGTAATTCAAAATATAGCCGTTTTAAAAAAAATGTCGACACTATTATTGAGAGTAGTGTAGAGACAATCGAGTATGACATTCCTGCGCACGGTACTTATAATTATTTGCTCTTTAAGCCAGAATGGCGTGCGAGGAGACTCGAAATAATTGAAAGAGACAAAGGGAAATGTGTTATTTGTAGCCAAGAGGATAAATTACAAGTTCACCATAGACAATATCATTTCGTTGTGCTTGAAAAAAAGTTTAAATTGCCTTGGGAATATGCGGATAATCTTTTAATAACGCTCTGTGAAACTTGTCACAAAAGAGGACATAATAAATTTAAGGTGCCAACAATTAATATCTAAACAACAATAAAAAATGGGGCTATTTAGTTTTTTCAATCGTAAGCAGAACAATTCAAACGATGCTGGCACAGTAAGTCAATCGAGAAATCAAAACTCGACAGAAATACCTGAAAGTATTTTTATTGAGAAAGACAAGTCACAAACTAATTCAAACGAAGCCCAAAGTGCAACTGCTTCTTCGGAAAATGGTATCCGTTCTTTATTTCAGTTTTTAGAAAAAAATTACGTTGATAAAGGACACGACGATGCACTAATTAATCCAGATAATTCGCATTTAGAACAAAATATTGCGGCTTTAAAGAATGACCTCGACAGAGAATTGAGAAAACAAAAAATTTTTTATGAAGATTTTATAAATGAAATTAATTTTCACATCAGTAGCCGAAGCCGAAGTGGCATGGTTGATACAGTTGAAGAACTAAATTCTAAACTTGAAATTGCTCAAAGCCATATAAAACAAATTATTGAAATTGAGAGCGACGCGAAAGAAAATAAAGGTGCTGGGCAAGGTATAATCATAAGTTATACACGAGGCTTCAGAAATGGTTTATCGTCTATTTCGCATTACTCAATCTTGAAGAAAAACCTTTAAAATCAAAAAATATGAAAAATTGGTGGATAAAATTGGGTTGCTTCTTGACGGGCTACAATTATCAAATAATGAGTAATTCGAGCGAAGTTGCTATCAGAGTAGTTAAGCGTTACACTTCAGCTTTAATAATAGTTTGCTTACTTTGGTTGTTTATAGGCTACTCTTTTGCGAATAGATATTTTCATTGCGGTATTATAGGCTCATCCATAAGTGCTTTGTGTTTTGTAGCAATCATAATACAAATTGAAAGGCAAATAATTTTATCGAACTATGTAAATAATTGGTTAAGAAACGCAAGAATTATGATTGCTATTTTGATGGCATTTATAGGTTCTTTAATTATTGATCAGATTATTTTTAAAGAAGACATTGAGTTAGAAAAAACAACATTTATCCAGACAAGGGTTGATAAAGCATTAATTTCAAAAACTGCTGAACTAAGAAATCAAATTATAAATTTAGACACAATAATTTCAAAAAAAGAAAATGAAAGGTCAAATTTTATTACTGATATTGCAAAAAACCCAACTTATAAAGCATATTCTACGCAATCAACCACGACAACGAAAAGAAGTACAAAGTTTGATTCTTTAACAAACAAGGAAATTATCATTGAAGAATCTGTGCCTACTAGCACAACTTTAGGTTCAAATTTTCCCAATCCAAAAATCTTATTAATTCCTCCTTTGGAAGAAACCATTAAAAATTTAAGGACTCAGAAAACTGAGAAAGAAACGGCTTTATTAAACATCAGACCCGAAGTTGAAAAAGAAATAAAACAAAAGATTGGATTTTTAGATGAATTAGAAGTTATGTGGAGTTTAATAATCCATTCATGGATTTCTATAATTGTCTATTTCATTTTTTTTCTTTTTTTGGTTATGCTCGAAATACTTATTCTAATAAGCAAACTCAATGAAAAAGGAGAAGAAAATGATTATGATAAAACTATAAAACACCACAGCAAACTTCTATCCAGGAAATTAGAATTATTTGCTGAAATGTCAGAAAAAAAGTTGAAGAATTAAGTCAAATTTTTTGTTTTTTTAAACTACTGGAGGCGGTATTTCAAAATATTCAACATCTTGCATAGGTTTTAAATCGGAAATAAAATACTCGCGACGCGAAAGCAGTAACATGACTTCGTCGTAATAATCT